>NZ_JASJEB010000066.1 GCF_030064895.1 Crocosphaera sp.
ATCCAACTTTTACTAATGATAAGGAACAATGGAATATATTAGCGGAAAAAGTATATAATTTTATTCGTGAGTTGTTAATATGGCCTGATAATTTGCAAAATATTTGTAATAAATATCTAAGCTACGATTTATTTAAAAGTATTCCTCTCTGTTTAGTTACTCGAATCTTAAATGCTTTAAATCGCCAAAAATTTTTCATTGTTATTCCAACTTCTCTAAAATTAATTAATTACTTATCAGAAAGTTCCTACAATCTATCTCTTAGTGATTATCCATCTATTAATTCTTTAAGTCAAAAAATAATTACAATGCTGAAATACTCTAAAAATTTGTCTAGTATACCATTTTTATCTGATAGTGAACTTTGTTACTACTTTTGTGATTGGTTATATAGAATCAAAAAAATTGAAAATACTTCATTCCTATTGGAAAATAAACAAAAAAAACAATATATAATGATGCAGCTTATTGAAGATACTAACCTAGAAGAAAAAGAATTAACCCAATATATAAAAACCCTAGAACGTAAAAAACATATTATCTTTCAAGGTTCACCAGGAACAGGAAAAACTTACCTAGCAAAACACATTGCTAAACATTTAAGTAGTGAAAAAAATGGATTTTATGAATTGATACAATTTCATCCTAGTTATAGTTATGAAGACTTTATACAAGGTATTCGTCCCCAAACTTCACCTGATGGAAACCTGGAATATTCTATGATACCTGGACGGTTTTTAAAGTTCTGTAAAGAAGCAGAAAAAAAGGAAGGTATCTGTATTTTAATCATTGATGAAATTAACCGCACTAATCTCTCTCAAGTGTTCGGAGAATTGATGTATTTACTAGAATATAGAGAAGAAGAAATACGACTTTCAGGAAGCGATCAACCGTTCAAAATACCCGACAATGTTTATATAATTGGAACTATGAATACTGCCGATCGCTCTATTGCATTAGTAGATCATGCTTTGCGTCGTCGCTTTGCATTTATTCCCATCAAACCTAACTATGACATCCTCAGAAAATACCACCAAAAACATAACCCAAACTATGATATTGAATCATTAATCAACATTTTAATTAAACTCAATAAAACTATTAACGATCGCCATTATGAAATTGGTGTTTCTTTCTTCCTAACTGAAACATTACCAGAGGATCTCGAAGATATTTGGATAATGGAAATAGAACCCTATTTAGAAGAATACTTTTTTGATGAAACTGACAAAATTGAGCAATTTCGTTGGGAAAATATATAAGATAAATTGAACTTTTAGGGTGGGTTAGGCTAACTTTGATTATTGATACTAAACTATGGTTAAAATTATGCCGTAACTCATGATTTATGTTATCTTTTGGTGGGTGACAATGGATAATTAAATACTTGTGAGCAAATAAATTTTAGCCATCTAACCCACCCTACGATTAAATTAATATTCATAGATACTTGAAAAATATATAACATGGATACTAATACTATAAAATTAACTGAATATCAACCTTGTAATATTCCCCGTGATCAAATTCCACAAGAGATTATTGATGAGTTAAAAGATAAGTATAAAAGTAAATTCAAAATCAATCTAAAATATACAAAAGAAGGTGATCAATGGGAAATTATTTCTCGAGGATATGTCGGTTATATTCCTATTAATAATGACTGGAATTTTCAGATTAAACCGAAAGTGCCTATTAGGAATATTTTTAAGATGTTAGACTATGCTTATAACCTCAAAAGTTTTCAATTTTTAGATGGTTTAATGACTTGTGAAAGTTTACCAGACTTTTATAACCGTTTAGCAAATATTTTTGCTCATCGTATCTTAAAGCGCATTCAAAAAGGACTTTATTCAACCTATATAAAACAATCACGGGAGTTAAATTATGTCAAGGGAAAAATAAATATCAAAACCATGATTAAACATCCCTGGAAACCTAAAATAACTTGTCAGTACGATAACTTTACCCAAGACATAGAAGATAACCAAATTTTACTATGGACAATATATATAATAAGTCGTCAAGAAATATGTCAAGAAAATACCCGTATTTTAATTAGAAAAGTTTATCACGTATTACAAGGTTATCTAACCCTATCACCCTTTACAGTAAATGATTGTATTAACCGTAAATATAACCGTCTCAATGAAGATTATCACTGTTTACATTCCCTATGTCGCTTTTTCTTAGAAAATACAATACCCAGTCATGAAAAAGGAAACTATCACAGCTTACCTTTTTTAGTTGATATGAATCAACTCTATGAAAAATTTGTTGCAGCATGGTTAACACAACATCTTCCTCCACACTTAGGAATTAAAACACAACATCATGTAAAATATAATAGTTTTAGTTTCAAAATTGATTTAATTATCTACAATAAAAATACAAACCAAAATTTATATATAATGGATACAAAATATAAAAAAGAAATCAAAACATCTGATATTGAGCAAATTATTGCTTATACTTTTCAACAAAATTGTAATCATGCTATTATTATAGAACCCACAAACAATAAGCCTATTAATGATAAAATAAATAATATATCTATTCGTAGTTTAAACTTTGCCTTAGATCAAGATATAGAAGTGTCAGGAAACAACTTCTTACAACAATTAATTACACTAAATTAACTTAACACAAAATAAGTTATCGTGGACAATCTTAATAATGATATTGCTAACAATCATTTTCGTAAGTATTGCCCACCCTAAAGTTATCAAAATGATATAATTAGACTACAAAGAAACAATCAAATAATGATTTTGAAACTTTGCCCCTTTAACTGATTGTCCCGCTAAAGGTGCTGGTAATTCAATATTACGTCTTTGGTCTCCTGCTTCAATAGTTAATTCAGGTCCATATTGAGTTAATTTTACCTGTTTTTTCTCAAATCCAGGCAAAAACACCTTAACTTGACGATTAGCAACATCAATGGTAACAGGTTTAGGAGCTTGAGAATCCCCTAAAAATTGCGGTAAAGCGTCCATTAAAGGTTGCCATACCCCCGACTCCATTTTAGGCAAAGAAGACAGGTTTAAGGGTTCAAATTCCTTGGCTAAGGAGGTTTCTTGACCTTGATTAACAATCACACCCCGAACCCTTAACCCCACTTGTTGCGCCCCACCCCAATAATATTTAGCTGCTGCGATCGCAGTTTCATCCTCCGTTGTCACCAAATAAGCAGCAACTCTATTGCCATCGGCCAAAGCAGCCTTACCAGACTTTAAAATATCATTAGTCGGATTATCCTTAAGATCATCCGCACTCCAAGAAACATTTAAAATAGCACTGGTAATAGGTTGCACAAAAGGAGCCAAAGTTTTACCCACATCAGACTCCGTTAACACCTTCTGAAACCGCCGTACATACCAACTCATGGTTTCTGGAATGCTAAACATTCTCAGAGTATTTAAAGCACTATCACCGTCATAAACAATGACATCATACTCCTGACTTTGTTCGTATTCCCGTAAAGTATCCAGAGCCAACGCTCCATCCATTCCCGGTAATATCCCCAACTCCTGTCCATAAACATTTTTTATAGTAGGCGATCGCAAATATTTCGCCTCTAATTCCTTGACATCTTCCCATCTTTGTGATAGGAGTTGTGCAGATTTCAAAGCCATCCCCTTTAAGTTAGGCTCAATTTCCGTGGGGACTGCTTCTAGGGTGGTTCCCAATAAAGAACTCAAGACAGGACTAGAATCTTGAGACAAGAACAAGACACGAGATCCAGTTGTTGCCAGTTTTTTAGCCGTAGCGATGGCCACAGTAGAACAACCAGTACCGCCTTTACCCAAAAAGGTTAAAATCAAAGCCATAAGTTATCAAAAATATCTTTTTTAGTGATTAGCAAAAACTTGTAGGGGCCTAATAATATTAAGCCCCCAATAAAGTGACCAGTGCGACTTCCTTAATCAATCGCTTTGAGTTCATCATCAAAAAACCAAGTAGCGGTTTTATCAGCAAACTCAACAACTGCCCCAACTCCACTACCATCAGTCATTTTAAAGTCCTTGATAGTACCTTCCTTGCCAAGTTTATCAACAACTTGTCCAGAGACGCGATCGCGAAGACGGATCACTTTGACTTTCTGCCCGATATCCATACCCAAATTTATTAATATATTAGTTAACCACTCCTTAGTTTAGCCGAATTCGGCCCCATCTTAATGGTTAAAATTTTCTTAAGTAAGTGGGAACAACTCGACAAAACTATCTGACATTTAATACAATACCCCATTAAATTCGTAATTTGTTGGTATTGATAATCTATTATGACCATTAGCCTAAAAGCGAGCCTTAAGGGAGCGTCGCTCAGACGATACCTAGAGTTGCTGCAAATGTTAGTAGAAAGAAACTTAAAAGGACGGTACCGAGGCTCATTTTTAGGGGTGTATTGGTCACTATTAAACCCTCTGATTATGACCGGGTTGTACGCGGCAATTTTTGGCACAGCCTTTGCACAATATTTTGATAATTCAACCTTTAACTATATTTTAGCCGCCTTTACTGGCTTAATAGTCATCAATTTTTTTTCCGCTTCCACGACTCAAGCTCTAGCGAGTGTGGTAGGGAACGGAGGCTTGTTAAATAAAGTTCGTTTACCCATAACTATTTTTCCAGTGTCGATGATTGTGGCCAACATTTTTCAATTTGTTATGGGCCCATTGCCTTTATTGGCCATTGTCACCTTAATTATTTCTAAAAATCCCCTCAATGTTATTGCTCTAATATTACCTTTGATCGCCCTCAGTTTTGTCTGTACAGGGGTTGGTTTTTTTGTTAGTGCCTTGTATGTGTTTTTCAGAGATTTACCCTATTTTTATGAGCTAGTTTGCTTTGTTCTTTGGATTAGCTCTCCCGTCTTTTATCCGGTGGAAATTGTTCCCACTGCGGTCCAATCTTTCTTACTCCTCAACCCTTTGATTCCTATTATTGAAAGTATTCGTCAGATATCCTTATCTGGTGATTTACCCGATGTAATCTTAATTTTACATTCATTTTTTAATGGTTTCATCCTTTTAGTGCTAGGCTGGATCTGTTTCCGCTCCTGGCAAAAAAACTTTATGGATTTGCTTTAAAGGTTAAATGGTAGAAGCAATTAGACTCGATAACGTTTCCCTCTGGCGTAGAACCCAAGAGGAGTTTTCTTATGATTTAAAGAAAACAATTTTGTCTGTTTTAGAAGGGAAATACCGTCAACCCTCAAGAAAATTGATTCTTGACCGCATTGATTTGACGGTTCAGGCTGGGGATAAAATCGGAATCATTGGAGCCAATGGGTCAGGAAAATCGACCTTGCTCAAAGTGATTACAGGAATTTTAGAACCCACATCCGGGAAAATTCGTGTTAAGGGAGAAATTGCTCCTTTGATTGAATTGGGGGCCGGATTTGACGGAGAATTGTCCGTAACTGATAATATAATCCTTTATGGAGTAATGTTAGGCTTCCCTCGTCAAGAGATGCAAGCTCGCGTTACTTCCATCCTAGAGTTTGCCGATTTAACAGATTATTCCTTAGCCCCGGTAAAATCCCTTTCATCGGGGATGGCCGCCCGTTTAGGGTTTTCCATCGCCACCGACGTTGAGCCAGATATTTTAATCTTGGATGAAGTCTTATCGGTGGGGGATGAAAGCTTTAAACACAAATGTAAGAAACGAATGGATAGACTCTGGGGACAAAATACAACTATTTTAGTGGTATCCCACGGGTTAGATTTTATTCAACAAGCTTGCGATCGCGTTATTTGGCTAGATCGGGGGAAAATTCGTTTTATTGGTGATACCGATGAAGGAATTAATCATTATCTTCTCTCTGTTCAAGAACATTCAACACTAGAATTACAGAACCATCTATGAAAATTTTAATTACAGGGGGAGCCGGCTATATTGGCTCAATTTTAACCCCAACTTTATTGGCAAAAGGCTATGAAGTCACAGTATTAGACAGTTTTATGTTCGGTCAAAATAGTTTGGCTGATTGTTGTCAATACGATACTTTCGATGTGGTTCGTGGGGACTGTCGTAACGAATCTTTAATCAAAGAATTACTACAAGACGCTGATGTAATTATCCCTTTAGCTGCTTTAGTAGGTGCGCCCTTATGTAGTCGCGATGAGGTAGGAACCCGTACCATTAACTACGAAGCAGTGAAGATGATTTGCGATTTAGCTAGTCCTCAACAACGGATTTTAATGCCTGTAACTAATAGTGGTTATGGTATTGGAGAGTCTGGCAAATTCTGTACAGAAGAGTCCCCTTTACGTCCCATTTCCCTCTATGGAACCACTAAAGTTGACGCAGAGAAAGCAGTTTTAGAACGGGAAAATAGTATTACTTTTCGACTAGCCACCGTCTTTGGAATGTCTCCGAGAATGCGCGTTGATCTCTTGGTTAATGATTTTGTTTACCGTGCCTTTTATGATCGGGCTGTGGTCATTTTTGAAGGACACTTTAAGCGGAATTATATTCATATTCGCGATGTAGCTAAGGCGTTTATTCATGGGATTGAAAATTTTGAAACCATGAAGGGTAAACCCTACAACGTGGGGTTAGAAGATGCCAATTTATCTAAGTTGGAATTGTGTGCTGAGATCAAAAAATATTTACCCAAATTCACCTATTTAGAAGCCCCCATTGGCGAAGATCCCGACAAAAGGGATTATATTGTTTCTAATGCTCGTATTCTAAAAACAGGTTTTGAGCCAGAATGGCCTCTAGGTCGAGGAATTCGGGAATTAATTAAGGGTTATACAATCCTACGCAATAGCGTATATTCTAACGTCTAAAACACTTGATTTGGGAGAATGTGAGAAGGCGGGAAAACTATAAACAGTATTAAAATTGGTCTCCCAGTCTCCCAGTCTCCCAGTCTCCCCACACTCCCAGTCTCCCCACACTCCCATCTCAAAAATTTCCCCCCATTCCCCTAATAAGATACAATAAATAACTAGAGCAAAATTTCAGACGGCATCAACCGTAGTCGACCGTTAGGTAGATAAGCGTGGACTTGACTCAAATATTCAACACGACCAACCCAGTTATTGGTGTCGTTCATCTTCTTCCCTTACCCACGTCTCCTCGTTGGGGAGGGAGTTTAACCGCAGTGATTGAACGGGCCGAACAAGAAGCCACAGCCCTGGCCGCCGGAGGAGTTGATGGCATTATTGTCGAAAACTTTTTTGATTCCCCTTTTACAAAAGAAACAGTCGATCCTGTGGTCATCAGTGCCATGACTTTGATTGTCGATCGCATCAAAAACTTAGTGGTGGTTCCGGTTGGCATCAATCTCCTCCGTAATGACGCTGTAGGAGCAATGGCCATCGCTTCGACCATTAATGCCCAATTTATCCGTGTAAACGTCTTAACGGGCATTATGGCGACGGATCAGGGTATGATTGAAGGCAACGCCCACAAACTTCTCCGTTATCGTCGTCAATTAGATGCCGAAGTTGCCATCCTAGCCGATGTTTTGGTTAAACACGCCCGTCCTCTGGGAACCCCTAACTTAACCACTGCCGTACAAGATACTATTGAACGAGGATTGGCTGATGGGGTGATTCTCTCAGGTTGGGCTACAGGAAGTCCTCCCAGTCTCGAAGATTTGGAACTGGCCACGGCGGCAGCCCAAGGAACCCCTGTATTTATCGGCAGTGGGGCTGATTGGGATAATATAGGAAAATTGATGACAGCGGCCGATGGGGTGATCGTAGCTAGTTCCCTGAAACGCCAAGGAAAAATTACCGAAACCGTTGATCCTATTAGGGTTGCCCAGTTTGTGGAAGCAGCCAAGGAAATCAGCGTATCTAAAGAAAAAACGAAATCTCAGCAACCTTTAAAGTTGAGGTCATAACCCCTTGTTAGAATCAGGAATAATTGATTATTAAAGAAAAGAAGGATTATGAGTCGTATTAGTAGACGTTCGGTTCCTTGGATTCATCGTCGATCCCGTCATATAATTGGGGCGATCGCTATTGCTGGGGCAATTTTAACTGCCTATCTTACCATTACTAGACTGACTGGGGGAGAGGTGGCTTGTGGTGCTGGTGACGTGGAAGCAGCGGCCACCGGCTGCAAAAATGTCCTGGACAGTCCCTACGCCACAGTGTTTGGCTTGCCATTAAGTTTGTTTGGTTTTTTGGCTTATGGCAGTATGTCTGTTGCTTCTTTAGGACCTTTATTCATTCAGCAAGAAGGTAAAAAAAGCTTTAGAAAACAAGTTGATGAATGGACTTGGTTGTTCCTCTTAGCCGGGGGGACTTCTATGGCTGTATTTAGTGGTTATTTGATGTATATTCTAGCCACGGAATTACAATCGGTTTGTTACTATTGTATCGGTTCGGCGGTCTTTTCTCTGAGTTTAATGGGCTTAAGTATTTTTGGCCGAGAATGGGACGAAGTGGGTCAACTTTTCTTTATCCCCATTGTGGTGGCTATGATTACGTTAGTAGCAACTCTGGGAGTTTATGCTCATCTTAACCAACCACCCCCAGACAGCACTGCTGATGGCCGCATTTTCATCCCAGAAATTGATACACAACCTAAACCCCCTTATGGTTGGGAAGTAAGTACCGAGTCAGGCCCTTCTGAAGTTGAATTGGCTAAACATTTAACCTCCGTTGAGGCGAAAATGTACGGGGCGTTCTGGTGTCCCCATTGTTTCGAGCAAAAACAAGTTTTGGGTCAAGAAGCGGTTCAAGAAATTACTTACATTGAGTGTGATCCCAGTGGAAAAAATCCGCAACCGGATCTTTGTCAAGCTGCTGGAGTTAGATCCTATCCTAGTTGGGATATTAATGGAAAACAATTATCAGGGGCGCAAGAGCCTGAAACGTTAGCTCAAGAGTCTGGTTATACAGGTCAAAATGACTGGAAATATACCATTCGTGGACGTTAATTATGGGGCGAGGGGTTTAATAATATTAAACCCCGATCATGGATTTTTTGAGAATAATTTGAGGTGAAAAAAATTATGCAATTTGGTGAGTCTATTCCAGATAATTTAGAAAATAAATGGCGATATGAATTAGACCGTTTTGTAACAGAAAATAAAGAAGATTTAGCTGCCTTAGCTTGGGGTTTAAAAAATGAATGGGAAAATGCTCAGGATGTATTAGGGATTGATTTAGAACCGGAAGCCCATTTTATTCGCTGTTCCCGTCAATCTCTTGAAGAATTGAATCGCAATGTTGAAGGAAAAATTCAAGAAATTTTAGGAATCATTGAAAATTATAACTATAACGAAGAAGTGGCCATGATTGCTATTAATCAAGGTCAAATTAAGTTAATTTATTATCAATGTGAGTCGTCTCCTTCTCTTTGTTTTGATGAAAAACAAATGAGTTTAGATAGTTTAATTGAACAACTGGAGAGTACAATGAAAGCTATTAAATGGAAGGGATAAGCTGTAATTTTGATTGACGGGGAGATAATGGGACGAGGGGACTGGGAGACGGGGAGACGGGGATATTTTTTTAGGGTTTATTTTCTAATTTATTAATACGTCTTTTAAATATGTATTAGCTTAAACTTGATGAGGGGACATCAGATCAATTATGATAATAGTTAGTGTTAACTCATAGCATAGTTAAAACTTAAAACTATGGGTTATTGATTCGACTACAATATTAACAACAAGGAAAAGCGATGACGGTACTAGAAAAAGGTAATATTACCATTCATACTGAGAATATTTTTCCCATTATTAAGAAGTCTCTCTACACCGATCATGAAATCTTCTTACGGGAATTAATTTCTAATGCAGTGGATGCTATTTCTAAGCTAAAAATGGCTTCTTTAGCAGGGGAACTATCAGGGGATGTTCCTGAACCAGAAATTACCATTACGGTTGATACAAGTAAGAAAACTCTTTCTATCTATGATAATGGTATTGGAATGACGGTTGATGAGATTAAAAAATACATCAATCAAGTGGCGTTTTCTAGTGCAGAAGAATTTGTCAAAAAATATCAAAAAACGGCCAATGATTTGATCGGTCATTTTGGTTTAGGTTTCTATTCTGCTTTTATGGTAGCTAAACAGGTAGAAATTGATACTTTATCCTATAAGGAAGGATCACAAGCGATTCATTGGACTTGTGATGGTTCCCCTGAGTTTGAGTTAACTGAATCTTCTAAAACTCAAATTGGAACAACTATTACTCTGACTTTAATGGACGAGGAACAGGAATATTTGGAACCCGAAAGAATTCGTCATTTAGTGAAGACTTATTCTGATTTTGTTCCCGTTCCTATTAAGTTTGAAAACGAAACAATTAACCGACAAAAAGCACTCTGGAAAGAATCAGCACAAAATTTAACGGATGAGGACTATTTGGAGTTTTATCGTTATCTTTATCCTTTCCAAGAAGATCCTTTATTGTGGGTACATTTAAATACGGATTATCCTTATCTTTTAAACGGGATTTTATACTTTCCTAAATTAAGGCCAGATGTTGATGTGTCTCAGGGACATATTAAACTGTTCTGTAATCAGGTTTTTGTTAATGATCATTGTGAGGAAATTATCCCAGATTTTTTAATGCCTTTACGGGGGGTTATTGATAGTCCTGATATTCCTTTAAATGTTTCTCGAAGTGCTTTAACTAATCATCGGACTGTTCGCAGTATTGCTAATCATATCGCCAAAAAGATAGCTTCTCGCCTGAAATCTATCTATGAGGATACTCCGGAAGAGTATATTAAATGTTGGCAAGATGTGGGAACTTTTATTAAATATGGTTCTTTGAAAGATGAGAAGTTCAAGAAGCAAGTTGAGGATATTCTTATCTACAAAACCACTTATAAAGCAGATAAAGTAGCTGCAAAATCTGCTCCTGAAACCCCACAAGTTCAAGTAGAAGGGGAAGGTGATCTTTGGGAAGATGTTACTCCGAAAGGCGAAAGTGAGGAGAAATTTAGTTACGAAAATGAAGGTTATACTACCTTACCAGCTTATCTAGAACGTAACAAGGAACGTCATGAAAATCGGGTCTTTTATTGTACGGATACTGACACTCAAGCGACTTATGTAGAACTCTACAAAAATCAGGGGTTAGAGATCCTATTTATGGACTCTTACATTGACACAAATTACTTTATTCCTTTTCTGGAACAAGAGTATTCTGAGGTTAAATTTTCCCGTGTTGATGCGGAGTTAGATGATACCTTAGTTCAACAAGATAAAGCGGATGAAATTGTTGATCCAAATACAAATAAAACCCGTAGCGATCAAATTAAGGAAATTTTTGAGAAGGCTTTAAATAACTCTAAAGTCAACATCAAAACCCAAGCATTAAAGTCAGATACTCCCGAAAGTACACCTCCTGCGATGGTATTATTACCGGAAGCAATGAGACGTTTACGTGAGATGATGGCGGCCTCTCAACAACAGGTTATGGACTTCCCTGATGAACACGTTTTTGTGATTAATACTACCCATCCTTTGATAGAGAATATCTATCAGTTAAGTCAGGGAAGTATTATCCAAGCAGGGGGTGATTCACCTTCCGCAGAAATGGCTAAAATGTTGTGTCAACATATCTATGATTTAGCTTTAATTGCTCAAAAAGGACTTGATGGTGAGGGGATGAAGTCTTTTGTTGAACGCTCCAATCAAGTGTTAACTCGTTTGACAAAATAGTGAGTTCGGAATTCGGAGTTCGGAGTTCGGAGTTATGATTTTTTTGACCCTAGAATGGGGGTTTTAGACTTATGATTTAAGTCAGTTTTCTACAAATTTCCTTATTATCGAACTCAGATTGAGGAATTAATAATTTCTAAAAGTAGGGTGGAAAATGTCCACCTTATTCTTTTTTGTTGTCATTCTGAGGAAATGAAGAATCTTCTTTAAGTTTGTAACGTATTTTTAGATCGTATCTAGTTTTCTATCTATCTTGTTAATATAATGAATCTAAAATGAAACTAGAGCAATTCTCATACTTGTGAGGTACACAGTTTTCTAGTTTTAGGAGTTCGGAGTTCGGAGTTCGGGGTTCGGAGTTAGATGTTAGGTGTACCTCATGAGTCCAAGAAACGCTATATTCTGGAGGTATAAAGATGGAAACAAGAATCGAAACAGTACAAATATTTATCCCATTTTTTGGAGTAATGATCCTTACTTTTCTGGTATGGATATATATGTATATTCGCCGGTTATCTTGGATTTTTGCTAACAACCCCGAACCGAGTATGTTATCAACCCCAGAAAAATTAAATCAAATCATTCCCGAACAGATAACTTATCCTGCTAATAATCTCAAAAATCTTTTTGAACTTCCGGTTCTTTTCTATGCAGTTTGTCTATATTTGGCTTGGTCTAGTACAGTGGATATGGTAGACATTTATTGTGCATACGGGTTCTTTATATTTAGAGTTGTTCATAGCGTTATACACTGTACTGTCAATATCGTTCTTGCTCGTTTTTGGATATATATACTCTCGTCTATTTTCTTGTGGGTTATGATTTTACGAAGCGCGTATCAACTCATTAGCTGAAATTCGGTTAGGGTCATTTCATTTATCATTTATCATTTATCATTCGTTTGGAAGTAGGTTTGAAACCTCTCCCAAACTTCTTTCTCCCTAAAGGAAGAGGGTTGAAACCAAAATGAAAGATGAAAGATGAAAGATGAAAGATGTTTGGTGAATATTTATCACGTTCAACCATTTATCTTAGTTGAGAAAGAACTTAAAACAGCAACAATTTTTGCAAAGCAATTTCAATCTCGGGAAAAGCTAAGGGTGAGATAACTCCAGATTGATAGGTAACTACTTGTAAGTATTTATAGCAGTCGCCAAAGCTATTAGGACATTTTTCTGTTCCCTGTTCCCTGTTCCCTGTTCCCTTAAAATATAATTTATGTGTCCTAACTAGCCTGTCTATTGCTATATTATCCCTGGGTTGGGTATGAACGATTACTTGTTTATTTTGTAAATCAATTACCCAATATTCGGGGATACTATTACGCGCATAAGTAAAGCTTTTTTGTTCTAAGTCTTTCTTGAGAGTTCTTTGGGATATTTCGATTAACCAGTAAATATCTTCAGCGTAGGGATGATGATTGCGATAAATAGTTTCTGGGAGTCTCACTATCGCTATATCTGGTTCCGGTTCGGAGTTATCTAAGGTGATGGGGTGGGATTCTTTGACGTGAGCTAAATTTGACAATAAATTTCGCAGGTAAATAACTACATTTTCGGTAGTATAACTATGTTCAATCCCTTCTGGACTCTTATGAACTATATTCTGCTCTAATAATTCTACTTTTTGTCCGTCTAGCACCCCAGAGTTAACCAGTTCGTGCCATTTCTCAATTGTCCATTTATAGGTCGTTACCGTCATACATAAGAGGAGAATTATTGATTTGACTACTTTAATCTTAGCTTGCGAGTGGGTACTGTCAAGTTAAGCAAAGATCGTTATCTCACGGTGCAATATTAGAATTATTACTTTGACGTGTAACTCACATCTTGCACCTGACATTGAAAACCCGATTTTGACCTAAATGGCAACGAATTTAATAGGGTTTCAGCCCTAAAAAACTCGGTTTTGTGTAATTTTTCAGCTTGGTGCAAGATGTGAGTGTAACGTTATCCGTCAATGTTGATCACGTTTAATGATTGATTAAATATCAGGAGGAGGAATAATGTCTCTAGAAAATTACGATTTTGATGGTTTTGTTATTAATTTATATGTTGATGAACAAGGCGACTGGTTAGCGCATTTTCAAGCATTACCGAATATTTCTGCGTTTGGGGACAGTCCTCAAGAAGCGTTAGAATAATTAAAGGTTACTTGGGAAATGGTTAAAGAAGATTATCAGGAGAAACAGCAGCAAATTCCTATTTCTATCAACAAACAAAAATTCTTATCTCAGGGTGCAACATTATAATCATCATTTTGACGTGTAACGTTATCCGTCAACATAGTTTGATCATTAATTCTCAGAAACTAAAGCATTAATTTCATTGTCGCAATCTTCAACATTTTTATTGAGTCGCATATCTTGATACAATTGACGGGCATTAAGAAAGGATTCTTTGGCCTCTTCATTGCGTTGAAGATTTTTCAAGGATAAACCTAAATTAAACCAAGTATTAGCTTCACCATTGCGATCACCTATTTCTCTAGTGATAGCTAAAGACTGTTGATAGTATTCTATCGCTTGTTCATATTGTCCCAGGGAATCGTAAACATTCCCCAAATTACCATAGGAAGATGCTTCACCCTTGCGATCGCCTATTTCTCTTTTGATAGCTAAAGACTGTTGATAGTATTCTATCGCTTGTTGATATTGTCCCAGGGAATAGTAAGCATTCCCCAAACCTATATAGGAAGAACCTTCACCCTTGCTATCGCCTACTTCTCTAGTGATAGCTAAAGACTCTTGATAGTATTCTATTGCTTGTTGATATTGTCCCAGGGAAGAATAAGCATTCCCCAAATTATTATAGGAAGATGCTTCACCCTTGCCATCGCCTACTTCTCTAGTGATAGCTAAAGACTGTTGATGGTGTTCTATCGCTTGTTGATATTGTCCCAGGGAAGAATAAGCATTCCCCAAATTATTATAGGAAGATGCTTCACTGTATCTATCTCCTATTTCTTTAAAGATAGCTAAAGATTGTTGATGGTGTTCTATTGCTTCTTGATATTTTGCTAAATAGTTATAAATAATACCTAAATTGTTTAAAGAATTCCCTTCTCCTTGTCTATCTCCAATTTCTCTAGAAATATCTAATGCTTGATAATAACAACGTAATGCTTTTTCTTTTTCATCAGGAAAATTAACTGCTTCACCGCTTCTAATACGATTAAAATAAACATCCCCTAAACGATTATAAAGGGTAACCAAATTAGGATCATGTTTGCCTCTCTTGTTTTCTGTACTGATAATAAGTTCTTCCAAATCTTCCAAAGATAAAGAGTCTGAATAATCTTCTTTCAAATAATCATCAGAAATAACTCTATTATCTGGTGGAAAAACAGGAGTTAAAGAAGGTTCAGGAATAAAATGAAATACTCCTTTTCTCCAACTCCAAAAATCTGGTGCTTTTCGACTTAAATTAACTAAAATTTGATTAGTCACCCACAAAACAATGGGATAAGGAAATTCTCTTAACCCTTCCCTTGTCCATTGTAAATAACCAAAAAATTTCTCTTGTTGTGATTTTTCATCGTTATTCCGAATAAATAATAAATCTTCTGCCCCTGTGATAGTTAAAAGAGTATGTTTTTGATTTTTTTTGAATTCTTCTGATTGAACAATTTTATAAATAGCTGCTCTTAAACTGGGTTCATTTTGGTCGAGACGAGTATGATAACTGGCAATATTAGGTAATAATTCTTTTTCGCAAGCTTCTATAATTTTATCCCGTAATCTTCTATCATCACAAACAGCAATTAATATACTTAAAGTGTTTTCGCTTGCTTCAACAAGACTTAATAAACCTTGGTAATTAAGATTGTTTTCTTTGCTTAGTTTTAAAGGATTTTCTAGGGACATAATTTATTAACATTTATGATTCTAATAGGTAACCTTTGCGATTCAATAAATCAATAACAATAGGATGAACATCGTACCATGAATCAGAATTACGATATTCTAAAACATAGAGAAAATGCAAAAGATCAAGAAATTTCTGTCTTTCTTCATCATCCTTATTATCAGGGGTAAACGTTTTATAGATTGTTGTTAATATTCGGTAATGAGAATTTGATAAAGGATCTGCAAAATCATTTCGTAAATTATTCAAAGCTTGCTCTAAAACTTCTTGATTAATTTTAATGTCTTTATTCTCTGGTTCCATGCGAACCAATAATAAACATTCAGTACAACATTGATTCATAATACGGATAGCTTCCCTTAAAACACCTCCACTTTTTAAAATAATTTGCTCTAATATATCATTTTCAATTAAATCACTAGCAATTCTTTTAAGTAATAATTTTCTAAAAATATCAACTTCTTTTTCATTAGGAACAGCATCAGGATTTCTATTTTCTCCCTGCTTAAAAAACTTAGAGACGTGCATAAATTTGACTTGATTACTGGTTTCAGTTTCCAAGGTTCGTCTTAAACTAATTTCTCGCATTGCTGCAATGGGAACGGTATAAATAATACGAAAGCTAGGCTGCATCAATACCTTAACATGATCGTAATAAATAGCACGAATAATAGGTAAATCAAGTTTGTCTAGATCATCAATAATCACTAAAATATCTTGATTCGTAGCATCTTGAATAACACTAGCTATCTCATTAATACGAGCAATCAAATCAGACAATTTTTGTTTAAATTCTTCTTTTATCTCATCTCTAACTGTTGAATTAGTTTTTAATGATAATTTGATCCATTCTAATAAGTTAACACCTAGATTACCTTCGCTTTTAAATTCCTCAATATTAGTTCTTGTTTTTGTTGCAAACCACTCATAAAAATTATTGCGGATAGACTCTTTTATAGTAATATTTTTTTTCTCTGCTTGATCCATCATTTGTACTGCGATGGCAAACAAAATATTAATATGATTAATATCCGACATTTCTATCATGTCAGCAATGGAGAAAAAAACAACGAAATAACGATCACGAATACGACGACCAAAATCAGCTAATAATGTTGATTTACCACACCCTCTATGACCCCCAAAAATCACCTTGTTATTATTATAAGAACAATCTTCAATAACTTGTTCTAATTCTGCCCTCATGCGAGTACCATATTCAACCCTAAAATTAGCTAATTCTTCAGGGGTAATTAATGGTTGAAGTTGTAAATTTCTATAAGTTTTGCGAAACGCTTCTAATAGATTACTGGTTGCCATAATTGAATAAATTAGACACTATTTCGATTATAATTCAAATTCAGTTAAGGTGGGCATTACCCACCCCACAATATTATTTTAACTGATAATAAACTCCCCAGATGGCCATAGCTCTTAAATAATGACAAGCGCGATAGGTTCCTACTGCTGTTATTGCTTCAGGTGTACGGAACTGTAAGCCATTTTCATACACTTGTTTAACCACTGTTTCGGTTAATTTTAGTGCTTCATCTTTCATCCCCATTTGTATTAGAAATGAAGCTATACCAAAATTAATTCCTGTCCACACTTCTTGGGGATGAGTTGAGTTAGGATCTTCTGGTGTACCATCTGGTTTCATCCCGTTTGCTGCCCCATATTTTCCGTTTTGAAAGTTCAAGAAACAAGCTTCATAAACCTTGTTCAAAGCTGATAGGGTATATTCAGACTCAACTACATCGGGTAAACCCAATAAACGGGCATAAAATTGACCACATAATTGATCCGCCATAACTACATCGGAACCGCTTTTACTGTCTAATTTATAGTATTCTCCATTCCATAATGTAGAGTGATAAATTGCACGAGATTGTTGTAACCAATTATTATATTTATCTAGTTCTTTTTCGATAGATTTGGGATAATTTTCGGGTTCTAATTGTGGATTATTCGGAGGATTTTCTAACAATATTTTTCCAATCTTAATTGCTGCTTCTAAACCTGCGATCCATAACGCCCCACAATAAGCACTAACTCCACTTAATTTCCAGTCATCAAACGTCTGATCTGGTGCGCCAGAATTTTCGGGAATACCATCATTATCTAAATCAAATTCTTTGAGATAATTTAACGTTTCTGGAATCGCAGACCAACATTCCCATAAAAATTCAATATCATCGGAACCAGTTAACAGAAAATCTCGATAAACTTGTAAAACAAAATCACTTCCTAAATCTTTCCAAAGATTACAATCTTGATAACTTGTATAGTTTGTTTTCTCCCAAGGATGTTCATTAGGCGCACCTAAATCATGAGGCGTTGCACCTTTAACTTTTCGTAACCCTTCAGCTTGATTATAACCAATAATTCTAATAGTATCGTCACTACTAGGAATTGCCCGTGCAAAAGCTTCCATAACTGCCTTTTCTAAACGAGGCCATAACATTAATAACCCAAATGATCCATATAATCTTACATCTAAACTTTCATACCAACAATAATCTAAACATTCTAAAACACCAAACTGTCCTACTGGATCAGTCTCAGATGCTGCTGTCCAAAGACTTCCACCATCCGTCAATAAATATAATTCATTGAACAAAGCCATCTTTAACCAGTCAGGTAAATTATCCTTATTTAAGATAGAATTATGCCATTCCTCTACTTTATCTCGCCAAACATCAGAATGTTTTAAAGCAGTTCTTACCATTGCCCAACCGTTGTTACCATTGCGACCAAAAAAGTCAGTATAACGACGATAATATTGTACTCCTAGAGCAAACTCTGTTACAGGTAAATCCCAAGCTAAAATAAAAGGAATCTTCTTAACTCTTCCTGGTTTAACAGTAAAACGTATCGCCATAGCAGCAGCTATTTGTTCCCCAGGTTCTGCCGGTGTTTCATCCTCTTTATCTGGTAAAGATCCATCCATAGCAAAATAGTCCCAAACCTCAGAACCATCTCCATTAGGATTCCATTTACCCAGATAAAAAACCTCTACACTAGGATTAGTAACACTGGCAATACAAATCTGTCCCTCTCCCTCTTGTACCTGTTCATGGGGCTGTAATCTATTAAGAATAAAACCCACCCGAAAATTATCTTGTATCCACTGATTAAAATTCCCCGTACTATGACCCCATGTCGGTTGATATTCGTACTCTGGACTACCATCATCTCTAACTGTAATTTCAGGAGATTTAATAGCATTAGTAAACCAACCCACAATATTTTGCCAAGTCAGCATAATACTCATAGTAATAGGTTTATCCGTCGGGTTTTTTACCGTCCATTCAAATACCCCAATAGGATAACTAGTTTCCTGATAGTTATCAGGAATAATAGGAGAAAACTGCTCACAATAAATCTCTGCATTAAAAACCCCCTCATACTGATACCAACTACAGGGATAAAGTGCAGAGTAAGTTCCCTTTTCCCTCGGATACCAAGACCAACGGGATAGGGTTTTATCCTCTGGGGGTTCCGTTGCTAACGCATAAGCTTGCGCTGTACCATCTTCTAATTGTTCAAAAATACTAAACTGACAAGATGGAATACTCTTAAAAATATGTTCACCCCCATCTAAATGCCAAAGGTTAAAATCACCACGAGGCGATCGCCCAATACAACCGGCACCAAACCCACCGAGAGGCATTCCGTGCCAGGGGCCGTCATCTAAATTACTAGCATAGCGTACTGTATAAGGGTTATCCCATCCTTGACCGATGAGACGTTTCCAAGCACAAGAAGGGATGTTAGGGAGGGAAAATAAAGTCTTCATGGCATCAATTTTAGGATATAACGGTCAAAACAGTTCACAAACCTGAGTTCGGAGTTCGGAGTTCGGAGTTCGGAGTTGGAGTGTTTTCCATGAGATAATTAGGGTTTAAGAATCTTAATTTTGACAGGTTGTCTATAAATTTTCTTATATCGAACTCAGGTCACAAATGCTCAAAATAACTAAGTTTAGGCTACACATTTTTTAGAGGTCAAAAACCCCTGACTCTGACAACCTCTAGATTGTTTCTTGAAAACCCTTATTAATACGAGAAATAGTATCAATTTTTTTAGTCTATTAAATTTAGAACTAATACTAATTTCCTAAATTGTGGCTAAACATTTCTGTAGGGGTCAACGGCCGTTGACCCCTACAATAGGAATATTCAATGTTTGTAACTTCAATTGAAAATAAAGTTATTTTGCATAAGAAAATTAGGAGAAATTAAGAATGAAGAAAGAAATAAATTCTTAATTCTACATTCTTAATTCTACATTCAATTAAGCCAATACCCAGTTAACCAAAGTTCTCACAGGAAACCCAGTTGCCCCGGCATTATTAACACCATTTTCTTTATCGGCCCAAACCGGCCCAGCAATATCCAAATGAACCCAAGGAGTTTCTTTGATAAACTGTTTCAAGAATAAAGCTGCGGTAATAGAACCACCAGCCCTCGGTCCAGTGTTTTTCATGTCTGCAATAGGAGACTTTAATCCCTCAAAATACTTATCTTCCATGGGCATCACCCAGAACTTTTCTCCGGCTGTTTCAGAGGCGGTTTTAAGCTCTTCTTTCAGGGTTTCGTCTGTACTCCATAAACCAGAAATATCATTCCCCAAAGCCACAAGACAAGCGCCGGTTAAGGTAGCGAGATCAACGATCGCATCCACTTCTAATTGTTCGGCGAAGACTAAGGCATCAGCCAGGGTTAAACGTCCCTCAGCGTCGGTGTTATTCACCTCGATAGTTTTGCCATTTGAGGCGGTTAAAATGTCTCCAGGGTGCATGGCCCTGCCACTGATCATGTTTTCTGTAGCGGCACAGACAAAGTGAACTTCCACATCCGGCTTTAATTGCGCGATCGCTTGGGCCGCCCCTAATGTGGCTGCACCACCACCCATATCCATTTTCATGGTTTCGATGCCACTACCGGACCCTTTTAAGTTTAAACCACCAGAATCAAAGGTTAAACTTTTACCAACGATGGCCAGTTTTCGTTTGGGTGTGGCGGTTGGTTTATAGGTTAAATGGATAAATTTCGGGGGTAAATCTGAGGCTTTGGCCACCCCTAAAAATGCTCCCATTCCTCGTTTTTCACACTCGTCTTGTTCTAAAATTTCGATGTCTAAACCGTATTCTGTGGCTAAGGTTTGGGCGGTTTCAGCAAAGGTGACGGGGTTGACGCTATTAGCCGGTGCTGCTACTAATTCTCGTGCTAAAATAACCCCAGAAGTTATGGTTTGTGCTTGTTCAACCGCTTCGCTTTGGGCCCCAACCCCTAAAATGTCAACGGTTTCCAGTTTTAAGGGTTTGTCTTCGGGTTCGGACTTAAAACGGTTATCTTGATGCAAAGAGAGGATCATACCTTCAGCCATCGCTGCGGTGCTAGTTGCTTCATTTTCCACCACAGGAAAGCTAATACCTAAGCTTTTTACCTTCTCTTTTTTGCCGATACGAGCAACAGCAGCAGCCCCTAAACGTAGGCTATCTAAGCTTAACTCATCTTTTTTGCCTAAACCTATTAGAATGAGTTTACGGATGGCACTACCCCCACCAATACGAGTGACAGCACTACTGCCGGATTTTCCTTCAAACTCCGTTTCTTCGATTAATTCTGCCAGGGTTCCTCCAGTTTTTTCGTCTAACTGGCTTAATTCCCCTGTTAAAGTTGTTTCTTCCTCAAATAACCCCAAAGCGATCGCGTCTCCACTCCAATCTAACAAAGGGGTATCGGTTCCACGAATATCCATACCTATGTGTTCCCAAGTATTTATCTAAAATTAACCTTTAATAATTCTACTATTTTCTTAGCTATTTAATATAATGTGTTCTGTTTATCTAGAAGAGTTGAATCATGAAAAGAATAAAATTAGGTTTATTTTGCTTAGGTAGTATGGGATTATTTTTCCTCGTAGGTTGTACAAATCCCACGGTTACTTCAGATGAGTCAGTGGGTTCTAATTCCGAAACAATTTCCGAAGAAAACCACTCAGAACATGACAGTCATGATCATAATCATCATCACGGAAAACATTCCCAGACCGAACAAATGGTTAAGTCAGGTGAATACACCTTAAAACTTGTCACCGTTCCCAATGATAAGGGTATTCATCTTGCTTTTTATTTACAAGAAGGTGAAGGCAATAAAGAAGTTAAGACTGCTCAAGTTCAAGGTCAACTTCAATTACCCAATGGTGAACAAAAAACTATTCCTTTGAATTATGAAGCTGATAGAAATCATTATCACGGTATGCTTTCTGAAACTGAATCAGGAGAATATCAAGTTACTATTCTTTCTGATATTAACGGAGAAAAAATAAACCAAAAATTTAGTTTTAAACGCTAATTAATTTAAGTTTGGATTTAGGGGGTTAAGAATAAGGTGTTGTGCATTTAAACCGCAGATCATGAGGTTAAGCAACAAATTAGCTTTCTCCTCTACCCGTCCGTCTAGTATAGTAATTTAGACGCTTAACAGCTTATTTAAGCCTCTACTCAGTACAATTGTAATACACTAGAAAGATTAATTTATTTATTAAGTTTTGTTAAGAATCATTGCAAAAAGTTTCTAAATCTGGCTTGATGGTTAAGAAAGGAAAATAAAAATAAGCTTAAACAACCAGTGAATTAGTTTAAGCAAACTGTTGACTTAATCTAGGAAAGTTGGTATGTAGCCATGAAGTTTCTTAGATATAGATTTTCGTGAATTCAATTATCTATTAACTCACTTTTTAGGAGATTAGAAACAATGTTGAAAAAGTTACTCGGTGGTGGTAAAAAAAAGGAATTCTTCTTAGAATTAGATGAGGCTAGTAGTGTTCCTACTTCTGAAGCTAAAGTAGAAGCTCCTGCACCTGAAGCTAAAGTAGAAAACCCTGCACCGGAGGCTAAAGTAGAAGCTCCTGCACCGGAGGTTAAAGTAGAAACTCCTGCACCGGAGGCAACCACAGAAGTTGTTGAACAACCTGCTCCAGCTAAAACAACTAAGAAGACATCTATTAAAAACAAAGCTAAAAAAGCAGAACCCAAAACCGAAATTGTTCCCACTTCTCCTACTCTAACTAATACTGAAGCGACTAAAAAAGAAGAACCCAAAGAAGT
Organism: Crocosphaera sp.; assembly: GCF_030064895.1. GTDB lineage: Bacteria > Cyanobacteriota > Cyanobacteriia > Cyanobacteriales > Microcystaceae > Crocosphaera. The sequence continues at coordinate 22,635 of NZ_JASJEB010000066.1, forward strand.
AGGTTTTGCTACTAAATTTTATATGACTTCTACTCCTCGTCGTCGTCCCGGCCCCAGTTTAAATAACTTCAAAGAAATAGCTTCTCAAATGGGAATGAGACGAGTTTAATTCCTTGATTTAAGTTTCGTTTTGGTTGTAGTCTAGAACTTAGTTCTAGACTATTTTTTATGGAATAAGTCGAAATTGAATATTCTATTTTTACATCCTAATTTTCCGGCACAATTCCGCCATTTAGCAACCCTTTTGGCCAAAAATCCCAAAAACAAGGTTGTATTTGGCACAAAGCGCAAAGAAGGCAGTATTCCAGGGGTTTTTAAAGCTATCTACACCCCTTCTCGTGAAGCCCGTCCCGAAACCCATCATTATGTGAGAAACCTAGAAAATGCTGTACTCCAAGGACAGGCAGTTTATCGTTTAGCAGAACAGTTAAAAAAAGAAAGATTCATCCCCGATCTGGTTTATGGTCATTCTGGGTGGGGCCCAACGCTGTTTATTAAAGATATCTTTCCCAAAGCTGAGTTATTATGTTTTTTTGAATGGTTTTATCACGCCCACGGAAGCGATGCGGACTTCGATCCCAAGGAACCCTTAACAGCAGATGATGAAGCGCGTATTAGGATTAAGAATACACCGATATTGACTGACTTGTATAGTTGCGATCGCGGTTTATCTCCTACCTATTGGCAAAGACAACAATTTCCCCCGGAATTTCATAGTAAAATTACAGTGTGTCATGATGGGATAGATACTAACTATTTTCAACCGAAACCTGGGGCAAAGTTAGTCTTAAAAGATAAAAATTTGGACTTATCAAATGTGGATGAAATTGTTACTTATGTTGCTAGAGGAATGGAACCTTATCGGGGTTTTCCTCAGTTCATGGAGGCGGTTTCTATTTTGTTAAAAAAACGGACTAATTGTCATGTGGTTATTGTAGGGGAAGACAGGGTGGCTTATGGGCGATCTCTACCGGATGGGAAGACTTATAAACAGTTAATGTTGGAAACATTTGACTATGATTTATCTCGGTTACATTTTACAGGATCGTTACCCTATTCTCAATATTTACAAGTGATCCAAGCTTCATCGGTTCATGTTTATTTGACTCGTCCTTTTGTTCTTTCTTGGTCTATGTTGGAAGTAATGTCTACGGGTGGTTTAGTTTTGGGTTCCAAAACGCCACCAGTTGAGGAAGTTATAGAAGATGGGGTTAATGGTTTATTAGTTGATTTTTTTGCCATTGATCGGATAGTTGAACGCATAGAAGAGGTGTTAGATAATCCTGAAAAAATGGCTGATTTAAGAGTGAAAGCTAGGGAAACTATTCAAGAAAAATATGATTTATCTAAGTTATTACCTCAACATATTGACTGGATATTGAACAATTAATTAAATTAGGATACGTCTTGATGATTTAGCAAAAAAGCGATAATAATTTGGTCAAATGCTCGTTTAAATTCGGGATCTGAAGCATAGCGTTTATAAAGGTCTAATTCTCGGCGAAGTTCGGCGTTAACTGCTTGTTTAATAATCTGTTCTAAGGCAATATTTCTGTTTTGTTGGTCGGGGTTATTAACTACAAAAATAGCACAATGTTCTATGATATTGGTTAAACTTTCTGGAGTTAATATATCAGTCCAAAGATAAGCCGTTTTGTGACAATTAGGGTTAATTGATTTGCCTTTGCCGTGATTATTTCCTTTATTAAATGGTAAAAAATAAGTGTTTTTTCCTTCTAGATGAGTGGTCATATAAACTTCATCAGTATCAACAGCCAAATGAACTAAACAACGGGCAAAGTTAAATAAAGGTTCTTGAGGATCTCGATCTTTTTTATATTGTTCTTTGGCGTTGTAAACTGTTTGATTTGTCCAGGGGTTTTTCAGTTCTAAAGTAATAACAGATATGCCATTAATAAAGAGAATAATATCAATAGATTTTCGGTTATTTTTGGAGTAATAAACTTGACAAGTAACAGAAAAAATATTTTTTTGAAAATCGGATCTTATTTGGGGGTTTAAGTCCTTGTAGGGGAGACTATTGAGTAGGGTTAAATGGGCATTATCGAGAGAGATTCCTTTTTTCAGAACGGAGATAACCCCATCTTTTATAATTTTGCGGTTGAGACGTTCTAATATTAGTCTTTGCCAGTTACGATGGTCTTTTAGTTTCTCTAATTCTTCGGGTTGAGTTGTTTCTAGAAATTGCCAAAATTTAGCAGTATCAACTGCAAATTCTGGGTTAAAATCGGTTGATTTTCCTTGTTTATATCCTGAGTTTATTAAAGCAGTTTCGATGCAGGTTTCTAAGGCTTTTTCGTAAGTTTGACTGGTCATAATTATTGCTTTATATTAGATTATTCCCCGTAGGGGTTGAATATTATTCAACCCCTACAACATTCAATCCCTACACCATTGAATCCAAATATAATCCCACAATTATCAATAACATCCCGTGTAATAATATATCCCATAATCATCAATAACATTCCGTGTAATAATATAATCCCGTCATTATTAATAAAATTCCGTGTAATAATATAATCCCATAATCATCAATAACATTTCGTGTAATAATATATCCCATAATCATCAATAACATTTCGTGTAATATAGCACTTCTCATACTTGTGAGGTACAGAGGTTATCGCTTTGAGGCAGGAGGCAGGAGGTAGGGGGCAGGAGTTAGGTGTACCTCATGAGTCCGAGAAAAGCTATAATACAATCCTACAATTATTAATAAAATTTCCTTTAATAATATAATCCTATAATTATCACAATAATTCCGTAGGGGTTGAATAATATTCAACCCCTACAACGTTCAATCCCTACACCATTGAACCCAAATATAATTCCATATATAGCAATAGACAGGCTAGTTAGGACACATAAATTATATTTTAAGGGAACAGGGAACAGGGAACAGGGAACAGAAAAATGTCCTAATAGCTTTGGCGACTGCTATAACCTGAATTGTGTTGAATATAAATTAGGATAAGGGCATAATAATATTATGCCCCTACGATACCTTAATTTTTCCTGTTACTGCATTGGATATTAATATCTGTTTTAATTCGTTTAATTTGTCAAGACGAACATAGGGAGGATAACATCTCGATATTTTCCCCGTACATAAACATCCCTCAAACAATCATCAGCAATCTGCCAAATAAATGAGATAATTTTGTTATGTACAGTATAATCCATAGAAATTTTGTGCCTTTGTAACGTCAATTTTCATCTTAACAGTTAATAGCCAATTTTATTTAAAATAATACCTTGATAAGCAGCAGATAAAGAACCTGTTTGATAAGCTAATTTAAAAGTTTCTGTTAACCTAAATTCAAACATCCCTTGTTGAGTTTTATCCTGTGAATTAACAGCTTTTATCTTTAAAATATTGTCTATAAATTGCCATTCTCCCTGCCAAGTTATATCCTCCAAAGTTTCCCTTTCCTGATAAATACGATGTCTGGCAACAAAACTCCCATTAGACCGAAATTGATAACCATAATAAACCATTAATCCCTCAGCTTCATGAAACCCACGCCAAACACCAGTAATAAAATTCCCCTGATCTATAATATTAGGAGAACCATCAGTATTAATATTATTTTCATCCTCTCCTTGATTAATTAACCGAGATTCAGCAAGATACATTATCCCTTCCCCGTTTCCTGTTCTCTGTTCCCTATTCTTCCTAACAGACTCACTACTAACTGACCCAGAAAAAAGCAACAAATGTAAACAAAAAAAACAAAAAAAACAAAAATAATTGATCATTTATTCGTCAAAATCGTTAATAATAGATAAAATAAGGCCACAACAGAGAGGCTATCAGAGAGCTTATGGCAAGACTATGTAAAGGCGTTGAAGTTGAAATGTACACAGGGACACCCCAAGGAGAAATAGTGGGATTGTCCGATCGCATCATCAAGGATCTTAACGGATTTGTGCGAGAACCCGATAGTCGTAATGTTGAATATACTACCGCCCCTTTGTCCTGTTATGATCGCCTTCTTTGTGCCTTAGTTCGTCCCAGACAAAATTTAAGAGAATATTTACCAAAAATTGGCAATTACACTATTATTCCAGGTAGTACCCTCTCCTTAGGCGATAGTAAACATTTTTACCGTTCAGATCCCATCAATCCTTATCATAGCTACATTGAAAACACCTACGGTACCGATGTTGTCACCGCCAGTATTCATATTAACATCGGTATCAGCGATCCAGAATTATTGATAAAAGCTTGCCGTTTAGTACGGGTTGAAGCCCCTTTATATCTCGCTTTGAGTGCATCTTCTCCCTTCTTAGATGGACAGGTAACCGGATACCACTCCACTCGGTGGCAAATGTTCCCTCAAACCCCCCAAAAAGTACCCTTCTTTGAAAGTCATAATCATTTTATTCGCTGGACAGAAGAACAACTGCAACTAAAAACCATGCAAAATGTCCGTCATTTATGGACATCCGTGCGTCCTAACGGTAATAATCGACCTTACCATCTCAATCGCTTAGAATTGAGAATTTGCGACTTAATCGTTGATCCCATCGCCCTATTATCTGTGATCGCCTTATTAGAATCTCGTCTTCTACAACTCATGGAAGATAATACCCTCGACCCCCTCAAAAATAGTCAACTCTCCCCCGATACCCTACTCGATATCACCCATAAAAATGAAATGGCAGTAGCTAAACACAGTTTAGACGCAGAACTGTCTCATTGGCGAGATGGCAGTAAAATTAAAGCCACCACCTGGATCGAACAAATGTACGAAGAAGTCGCCCCCTTAGCTAAACAAAATGGATTTAGTTGTTTCCTCTCTCCCCTTAAAAAGATTCTTCGTAACGGAAATATGGCACAACAGTGGTTAAAAAAATATGAAATTTCTCCCGATATTCCTTCAATTATTAGAGAAGAAATAGAAACCATGGCCCAACAAGAAAAAATGTTAGAAGATAAACTCTGTGACGCACTCTTAGTTGCTTAAAAAATGCTTAAATTTTATTGAATAATTTATAAAATTTGCCAATCAAAGAATAAGAACCGTTTAAGAAAACTAATTATTTACCCATAGCCGTTCATTCATAAAAAAAAACTATCAATTATTATGCCGAGAGTCGTTTTAGTCCATCCTCAAATTCCGCCAAATACAGGCAATATCGCCAGAACATGTGCTGCTACTAACACAGAACTGCATCTAGTGGGTCCATTAGGCTTTGAATTGAGCGATCGCTATTTAAAACGCGCTGGACTAGATTATTGGCCCCATGTTAAGCTGCATTATTATGGGGATTTAGAGCAATTTGTAAGCTTTCAGAAGCAACAAGAAGGTAGGTTACTAGGATTTAGTGTCAGAGGAAAATCCTGCTATGGAGAGTGTAATTTTCAAGAAAAAGACTGGTTAGTATTTGGTAGCGAAACCGAGGGATTACCCGACGAATTTAGGGAAAAATGTGATCAAATGCTCTATATTCCCATGCCTCACCCTGAAGTCCGCAGCCTTAACCTATCTGTTAGTGTAGCCATTGGTTTATTTGAATCCTTAAGACAGTTAAATCAACTACATTAACCAACAGAGAATAACGAAATTAATCATATTTTTAATAAGAAATTCCTATCATTCCCACCTAAAAAACGAGCCAAAGTAAAAGAGTAGTCATAAGCCCAAAAAGCCATCAAATCGGGACTTGAAGCCCAGGAAATGACCACGAATGAAACCTTTTCCGAATTGGTCGCGTCAATCAACTCGCGTCTTGCAGCAAATATTAAAAATAGATGAAAAATTGCTGAGTAGATTACAATCGATTAACGCTTGTTTACAATCAGCGCGAGTTAATCTCTCATAACATAGTAACTAGGTACATTGACTTATTTTGCGATTTGAACTAAAACTAACGTCTGATGGGTGTACTCAGTTAAAAGATCATCTTATAAAGACTCTTAATAGTCTAAATCCCTCGTTCACACAGTAGGAGGTTGTCCTTGAAAGGTAAATTTAATCAACTAATATCAACGTCTTGTAGTTTGGCAGATCACACCAAACTAGAAGCAATATCTTCTTTAGAAGACTCTCAAAATAAACTAGCCTCAAGTGAGAAAAGTCGGGTTCGTCGCTCAGCAGCAATGATCGGCCTAGCCATATCTATGGGCGCAAGCGGTATGTTATTGACCGAAGATAAAGCAGCGATCGCAGCTAATTCTGTGACCGCCAATACAGCTATTGCCAATATTCCCAATGCTTCAGATACGCGCAGCGAGGAGAGTCAACTCTCTCCTTTAGCCCTGAAGCATAAAGTAGAAGAAGGGGATACTATTACCAGACTGGCCTACAACTATCGAGTCAAACCAGATGCGATCGCAGCCATCAATAATCTGACACTGACGGCTAAGTTGGAGCCAGGAGAAACCATAAAAATTCCTTCCGATAAGGATTCATCTCAGAAAATTACCCCAAAAAGCTCCCCAGAGAGTAGCAGCCAAAATAAAAGTGTTGGCACAAAATCTGTCAACACCTCCCTTGATCACCTCAAACAAACCCGCAAGCGTCTGCAAGATAGCTTAGCGGAATTGAAAACAGCAGAAGTAAACAGTGTCAGAGAAGAAAAAGCTGTGGCTGATGTTAGTCAACCCCTCAAGCAGCCAGAAGAAAAAGAGACACTGACTACTCATGTAGAAACAGTAGAAGTAGCTCAAGCTATTGAGATTCCCGTATTTAGTCCAGAAAAAGAAGAGGACGAAATAACGGCTAAGGAAGAAAAAGAAGAAGTTGCTTCCCTAAAAGGATCAATTTTAGACGAAGATGAACAATCAACCATTCCTGTGGTTCCTTCTCTACAAACCGAAACCACCGCTAAAATTGAAGCCGATCAACCCGTTACCATCCAGGTTGTTCCAGCGCAACAGGAAACACCTAGAACTGGTCAATCCATCGATATAATATCCCCTGAGCAAACCTCCTTTATACAACCCCCCCGCCCAGTTAGATCTCAACCCACCGTTCAGCCAGCCAGTAAAAAAGCTTATCGGGTTCGTCCAGGGGATACACTCAACAGTATTGCTCGTAGTCATGGGATTTCTACTCAAGAATTAATCCGCGCTAATGGCATAACCAACGCCAACCTAATTCGGGTTAATCAAACCCTAATGATTCCCCAAAATGCGGCCATCGCTCAGGCTGAATCTTCTCAAAGAACCACTTTACCTTCTGTCTTTGACGATTTTTCCTCAGAAAATCGCGCCCCCAGAAACTTTGTTTCTACTGATAACACTTCTACTCGTAGTACCGAACAAGTAGAATTACAAATTTCTACGGCTCAGCAATCCCATGCCGATCAGTTGAAAGCTGATATCGTCACTTTACAACAGGATTATGGCCAGAGAGATTCAGACATTTCTCTTAACCAACCCCGTCCCACAACTAGAACCGTAGTAGGAGAAGCCTTAAACTCTGAATGGTCTGGCGAGCGCGCCCCAATCACCTCCCCCCAACAGGCGATCGAACAAAGGTTAGATAATGGAAATAATAGAGAGCCAGAATTAATTAGTGCTGCTCCTAGTAACCCTTCTACTTACAACAACGCCTTTCAAATTCCTGTGGGAACGGCTGTGGGTCCAGAACTCCCTGGTATCTCCAACCCTGATGATTTTCTTCCCGATGCTCCCATGAGATTTACTGGACATATTTGGCCCAGTAAAGGGGTTCTCACTTCTGGGTATGGTCCTCGTTGGGGCAGAATGCACAGGGGAATTGATATTGCGGCACCTGTGGGAACTCCCATTGTGTCTTCTGCTCCTGGAGAAGTTATCAGCGCAGGTTGGAATTCTGGCGGTTTCGGCAAATTGGTTAAAGTTCGTCACCCCGATGGCAGTGTCACTTTATACGCTCACAATAGCCGTATTTTAGTACGTCGTGGTCAGAAAGTAGAACAAGGCCAACAAATTGCTGAAATGGGTAGCACCGGTTTCAGCACTGGTCCCCACCTTCACTACGAAATTCATCCTAAAGGCAGAGGCGCACAAAACCCCATGGCCTTCTTACCTAAGAGTAGAAAACGCTAAATCACTATCTCGTTAGAGATTTAAGGGATAATATAACTGAAATCAGGGAAGATAAAGCTTCTCTGATTTTTTTTGAAATAGACTAGACATTTGGTGTTTACTGTTTTACACTAGAAAAGGTCTAAAAAAACGGCTCGGTAGCTCAGTTGGTTAGAGCAGGGGACTCATAAGCCCAAGGTCGGCAGTTCAAATCTGCCTCGAGCCATACAAAAATAAAACATTGAAAACTAGATATCTTAAGGGATTCAAGTAATTAGATTGCTTCCCGAGTTATGAAGATTATTAAGAGTTATTGCGGTTAACTATAAATAAATTATATTGTATATAGGGGTTAATTTTCAGTTTTAAATATTGAGAAAAAAATGATAAACTTAGAAGAAATTACCATCAAAGTATCGCCAGAATTAGCTAAAATTTATCGCCAAGCTAGTACAGAGACTCAAGCACAAATTCAAGCAAAAATCAACAATATATTGAGCATAGAACTAGAAAATAAACGACAAGAGGCAGTAAAAAAACTCTCAATAGTGATGGATAAAGCCAGTGAAGAAGCGCAAGCTAACGGTTTAACTCCAGAAATTTTAGAGGAAATATTAGCTGATGAATAAGCTTAAATTCGTTATAGATACTAACATTATCATCAGTGCTTTTAAAAAAGTAGAAATTTTATAAATAAGTTAATCAATTTCTTGCCATTTCCTAGCGTCAACAAAGAAGGATAAATGTTTTGTATTCGTTGTTACAATAACCACAGAATAACCCTTTAATTCTTCATATTTTGCTTGTGCAGCGAGGATAACATCACCATCTAAAGACTGATTATTCGCAGTTGGTTTACCCTGATTTCTTGCATTAGCCCAAAATTGAGCAGCTAATAAGATAACTTCCGTATTTAGTGGTAAATAGGCAATAATTTGCTTTAATTCATCTAATCGTTTTAAACCTTGAGATTTCTTCGCTCTTAATAATTCTCTTCTGAGTTCATAATCAACAATTTCTGGTAAACTAAATTCTTCTCCTCTATTGAGCAATCTTATGAACTACCCCAACTTTTGAGAAGTTGGGGTTTCTAAAGACCCCAAACTTTTCTTATGTTGTTGAGATTTTTGTCGCTTCATCTCCCCAAGTTGCTTCATAGAG
>NZ_JASJEB010000156.1 GCF_030064895.1 Crocosphaera sp.
CTTACTCTCGCTTTTTTAAAGGTAAGGCCAAATTTCCCAGATTTAAAAAGAGGTCTCATAAACAATCTTTTCGAGTTCCTCAAAACTTTTCTATTACCGAGAAGGGAAAACTTAAGCTTCCTAAAATGTCTCATATCAAGATGGTAATTCATAGAGAAATAGAGGGAGATATTAAAAGTGTAACTATTAGTAAAACTCCATCAGGAAAATACTATGCTTCCATCGTTACCGAGTTAGATATTCCAAAAGCTCCTTTAAATGGTGGGAAGATCGGAATGGATCTCGGACTTAAGGATTTTTGTATTACCAATAAACCAGAAAAATTTGAAAACCCTCGTTACTTTCAAAGTTCTTTAAGAAGGTTAAAAATTAGACAAAGGAGGTTGAGTCGAAAAGATAAAGAATCTAAAAATAGAAAAAAAGCTAGAGTTAAAGTAGCCAAAATTCATGAAAAAGTAGCTAACCAAAGATTAGACTATCAACACAAAATAAGTCTCAAATTAACTAACGAGAACCAAGTTATTAGTTGTGAAGACTTAAATATTAAAGGGATGGTTAAAAATCGCAAACTAGCTAAGCAAATTAGTGACGTTGCATGGGGACAATTTCTAACTCTTTTAGATTATAAAGGCCATATCTATGGCTGTGAAATTAAACGGGTAGATAGATTCTTTCCTAGCTCGAAAAGATGTTCTAATTGTGGGTATATCAAAGAAGATTTAACCCTAAAAGATAGAGAATGGACTTGCCCTGAATGCCATACACAACACGACAGGGACATTAACGCTTGTTGGAATTTGCTTCAATTCTCTGACTCAAAAATACCGTTGGAAGAACGGAAATATACGCCTAACCAGACGGCTGAAATACCGTGTACCAAGAGTGTTAATTCTTGGGGGTAGGAAGCCCTAACTATATTGCTTGCAATTAGTTGGGGTACTTCACAATTAATTACATTGTGCCTTAACTTTTGCATGAAAAAACCATCAAAAAAAACTAAATTAGTAACAGTCCTAGCCATTTTGTCAATGAGTTTAATTGCCTGTCAATCAACCCCCCAATCTAGTCCCAACTCAGGCAACAATTCTCAAACCATAATGCCCGGTCAAGGGGTCGGGATAAGCTCAAGTGCCAGTGTTTCCACCTATGGCATCTTTGTCACAGAAATCGTCAATATTGGTTTAGAAAAGCTCGGTTATACCACTGAAGCGGTGAAAGAACTGGATATTCCTGTAGCACATATTTCCATCGGCAACGGGGACATCGATTTTTACGGTGTTCATTGGCAAAAGTTACACGAAAAATTCTTTAGCGAAAGCGGTGGAGATGAAAAAATTGAGCGAGTTGGGGTGATCATCGCTGATGCTGCGCAAGGTTATCAGATTGATAAAAACACGGCTGATAAATATAAAATCACCAATCTTGAACAACTTAAAGACCCAAACATTGCCAAACTCTTCGACTCAGATGGTAATGGTAAAGCCAACTTAACCGGTTGTAATCCAGGTTGGGGGTGTGAGTTGGTGATCGAACATCATCTTGATACTTACGGACTAAGAGATACAGTAGAACACGATCAAGGTAACTATGACACCCTCTTAGCAGCTACTATTGCGCGTCAGAAACAGGGAAAACCCGTCTTGTATTATGTTTACACTCCCCACTGGTCAAGTATCGTCTTAGAAGTTGGAAAAGATTCCACTTGGTTAGAAGTTCCTTTCACTTCTCTACCCAAAGAACTTGGTAAAGTGACAGCAGAAGATACCTCAGTGGACGGTAAAAATCGAGGTTTTGCTATTGATCAAATTCGCATTATTGCCAACAAAAAATTTTTAACAGCTAATCCTGCGGCCAAACGTTTGTTTGAATTAATTGAGATTCCTATTGAAGATGTTAATGGGCAACAAAAACTCGTACAAGAAGGAGAAAGTAGCGCAAAACAAATCCGTATTCATGCTCAAAAATGGGTTGAAAATAATCAGGAATTATTCGATAGTTGGCTAGAAGAAGCGAGAAAATAAGCCCTTTAGGGAAGTGTGGGAAGTGTGGGGAGTGTGGGGGGTGTGGGGAGTCTGGGGAGTCTGGGAGACTGGGGGACTGGGGGACTGGGGGACTGGGGGACGGGGAGACAGGGAGTGTGGGAAGTGTGGGGAGTGTTTAGATTTTAATGTTTAATATATGCAAATTAAAACTTCTTTAAAAGCGATCGCTTCATCCAAAAAAAAATAATATAGCAATAGACAGGCTAGTTAGGACACATAAATTATATTTTAAGGGAACAGGGAACAGGGAACAGGGAACAGAAAAATGTCCTAATAGCTTTGGCGACTGCTATACATAGGCTAGAATCAAGACTAATACATAATTCAGGAACTAACGATGCAAAAATTACCTGTTTATTTCTTAATTGGCTTTCAATCAATACTTGTTTCATGTAATGGGTTAGGTGGTGGTGACCCCTTAGTAATCGACTATTGTAGCAACTTGGGCTATAGTAAATCGGTTTGCAGTTGTGCAGCAAAGAAGTTTAAGGCCAATTTATCAAAAGATTCATACGCTGAATATACTGAGCTTCTTCGGAATACGAAAACTACTTCGGAAGAGGAAGGCCCTTTAGAAAATGCAGATCGGAATGCAGATACGTTTGATACGTTTTTAGATGGGGTTAATAAAATGATGACGTGGGCTAGAATGCATGATCACTTGGGAATTTTTATTCATGATTGTAGAGCCTAACAAATCAATTCAATATACTCCTATTCCCCTCCTGGGAGGGGTTATGGGTGGTTCAATACTACTCGGATAAGGTAGAAAAGTTTATGAAATGGGGAGTTTGGGAGGGGTGGGAAGTTTGGAGAGTGATAATTAATTGTTAATTGTTAATTGTTAATTGTTAATTGTCACTGACTAATTGCTTGAGTCATGCGATCGAGCATAATAGCCAACAGAACAATTCCTAATCCCCCTACAGCAGCCAAACCCACATCTAAACGACCAACACCCTGTAAAACCATTTGTCCTAACCCTGGAACGGCAATCATAGAGGTTACAACGGACATAGATAAAGCCATGAGAATAGCTTGATTGACCCCTGCTAAAATAGTGGGCATAGCTAGAGGAATTTGTGCCTCCCATAAAACTTGCCAAGGGGTTGAACCAAAAGCGATCGCAGCTTCGGTAACTTCTGGAGAAACCTGTCTAATACCTAAATTAGTGAGACGAATAAGAGGAGGAATAGCAAAAATAATTGTGGCAATAACCCCAGGAACTTCTCCAATACCAAACAACATCACCACAGGAACCAGATAAACAAATGATGGTAGGGTTTGCATCACATCCAAAAGCGGACGTATAACCCTTTCTAAGGGATCATTTTTAGCACTGAGAACCCCCATAGGAATACCCACCATCAGACAAAATAAAACTGCTGTCACCACTAAAGCTAAAGATACCATTGCTTGTTCCCAGGCACCGACGAAACCAATTAAAGTTAAAGCAATGATGCTATAAAGTGCAATTTTTCTGCTTGCTAATTTCCAGGCAATTACAGCAATAATTATGATAAAAATGACAGGAGGAACAACAATAAACCCCAATTCTATACTCTTCAAACCCCAAGCAATGGGAAGGCTAATGGTCTGAAAAAAGGGACGAAAATTATCAACAATAAAGTTAATGATTTCCGTAATCCAATCATCAAGAGGAATTGTATAAAGTTGAAAGGGATTTAAGATAAAATCTATCCCTTGTGGTTTTTCAGTTGCTAGAAGATAAGCAAATAATAGTTCATTCATGAGGGTTTAGTTACTAGAATAGAATTAATTGATCGTATTTTAACCTGTTCATTTAAAACCCGAATTAAGCACGGTATTTTATTTGAAACCAGTCGTTAACGACTTGATATTATACCAAATACGATTGTCAAAACCTCTTTATCGTTTTGCTATCTTTCCTCCCACACCTCCCACACTCCCCACCCTCCTCAACTATAAAGATAAGGGGGGTATCTAAACCGGATTTGGTATTATTCATTACGCGCTTTTTCCAGCCAACTATTGAATAAATCTTGATTGTTTTCAACCCATTCTTCAGCATGACGGCGAATATCTTCTGGTGTATTTTCTCCTTCTTTAATACGGAGACTTTCTTCATTGATATCTTTGGCCGGAACCTGAACTAATTCTAACCAACGCTTGGCCATGGGATTATCTGCTAAGAATTGCTTGTTAGCAGCAATACGTTGTTCAGTTTTGGGAAACCCTAAATTTTTGCCGTCAACTAAGGTATCTTCTTCCATCATATTCTCGGCTATTTTTGGGGGTAAATCTGTAAAAGGAACTTCTAACCAAATCACATCTTCTTCTGGTTTTAATGTTGCTCCAATCCAATGAGGATTATAAGCATAAAAAATAATTGATTGTCCTTCTTGGTAGCGAGTTAAACTATTAGCAAGTAAAGCGGTATATTGTCCGCGATCGTGTTCTACAGTATCCCTCAGTCCATAAGCATCTAGATGATGTTCGATAATTAATTCACAGGCCCAACCGGGGTTACACCCGACTAAGTTGGCTTTTCCATCACCATCGGAGTCAAACAATTTAGCAATTTTGGGATCTTTAAGTTGTTCAAGGTTAGTGATATTATGTTCCTGTGCCGTTTTGCGATCGATTTGATATCCTTGGATACCATCGGGAGTGATTATCCCAACCGCTTCTAACTTTTCTTGTCCCCCTGCATTATTAAAGAAAGTGGTGTGTCCTGGTGTATAGTAAACAACGCTATAGTCTAAGTCTCCATTGGCTAGGGAAATATAAAGAGCCGGATACTCAATTTCTTTAGGTGTTTCTACTTCATAGCCTAGTTTTTCTAAGCCTATTTTGACAATTTCTGTTTGAAAGTGTTCTTCGACCCAGCTACTATGACCAGTGCGCACAGTAACTTTTGGTGTTGATCCGGTTGTATTATCTTGTGATGGAGGTGTTGGTTGACAAGCAATTAAAAGACTGGTTAATAAAACGAATAAGGGAATTTTTTTTCTCAATTTTAGCAATGTTTCAACCCTCAATTTTGTAATCAGACCCCATAGTTAACAACGAGGTTTCAACACTAATTTATCCTAAAATGGCTTTGGAATCATATATATCTTGCAGAAACGCCCGGATATAATCATTGGCCGGTTGGCTAATAATTTCCTTGGGTGTCCCTAGCTGAACTATGTTTCCATCTTTCATAACAGCAATGCGATCGCCAATTTTAAATGCTTCGTGGATATCATGACTAATAAAAAGAATGGTTTTGTGCAGTTCTTTTTGCAGTCGCAGTAATTCGTCTTGCATTTCTCGCCGAATCAGAGGGTCAAGCGCGCTAAATGGTTCATCCATGAGCAAAATTTCTGCGTCTGTGGCTAAGGCTCTAGCTAAACCCACTCTTTGCTGCATTCCCCCACTCAAAGAAGAGGGCAAATAATCGCCCCATTTTTCTAAACCAACTAGGGCTAAGGTTTCTTCTGCTTTTTGACGGCGTAAAGGGGGTTTAATACCTCGTACTTTCAGACCATATTCTACATTATCTCTGACGGTTTTATGGGGAAATAATCCAAATTGTTGAAACACCATAGAGATTTTACTTAAACGAAGTTGTCGCATTCTTTTCTCATCGACGTGAGCAACATCTTCTCCATCAATATAAATATGTCCACTGGTGGGTTTAATCAAACGGTTAATACAACGCACTAGGGTGGATTTTCCTGAACCAGATAACCCCATAATTACAAATAATTCCCCTTGATTAATTTTGAGAGAAATATCGGCAATACTAACAACTTGATTGGTTAATTCTAAAATCTCATCTCTGGTTTTGCCTTCTCGAAATAAGTTGAGTCCAATATAAGGGTTCTTTCCATAAACTTTAATCAGATGTTGAAGTTCAATTTTAGTTTCCAACTCTTTCTTGATTGGTTCAGACATTATTTTTATTGAATAAAATTTACTTTTAAATTCTTATTTCTTCTGCAAAAGATAGGTTTTCAAGGGAGTTAATGGGGAGCATCCCATTTTTGCCAAAAACTTATTCTTGGAGTTTGACGGGGAGAGGGGGAGATGGGGAGACGGGGGGAAATTAATCAGATCAACTATT
>NZ_JASJEB010000064.1 GCF_030064895.1 Crocosphaera sp.
CAAACATTGAACATTGAACATTAAACATTGAACATTTTGGTTTCAAGCCTCTCCCTTTAGGGAGAAAGAAGTTTGGGAGAGGTTTCAAGCCTACTTCCAAACGAATGATAAATGATAAATGTTAAATGATAAATGAAATGACATGGTTAGAGTCGGGATATAAATCAATAATTTTATTAATAATTCTATCTGATAAGTTTTCATCTAATAAAAGTTTCATAGGGACGAAATAAATAATTTTTTCTCTCTATCTGCTGCAAAAGCTAAACAAGCTTTAATATCTTCAGAAGTAAGTTCTGAAAAATCTTCCAAAATTTCTGTTTCTGTCATTCCACCTGCTAAATATTCTAAAATATCATACACGGTGATACGCATTCCTCTAATACAAGGTTTTCCGCTACGTTTTCCAGGTTCAATGGTGATAATATTTTGATAATTCATGATTTATGATTTTGCGATCGCTTTTTAATAGAAAATAACCAAAAAATGAGCATAATACTATAGCGTTTCTCAGTCTAGTGAGGTACACCTAACATCTAACTCCGAACCCCGAACTCCGAACTCCGAACTCCTAAAACTAGAAAACTGTGTACCTCACAAGTATGAGAATTGCTATATTATGCCCCTACAACGCATAAATTTGATAAATTGTAGGGGTATAAATCATCAATAATTAATCGTTAAAATGATCAATAATTGCCTGAGCAAACTCTGAACATTTCAAAGGAGGATCAACTTTTGGTTCCATTAAACGGGCGAGATCATAAGTAACTTGACGATTAGCGATCGCATTACCAATGCCTTTTTTAATCAAGTCTGCAGCCTCTTGCCAGCCCATATATTCTAACATCATCACCCCAGAAAGAATAACCGATCCAGGATTAATTCTATCCAGTCCTGCGTGTTTAGGTGCAGTACCATGAGTCGCCTCAAAAATAGCGCAAGTATCACCAATATTTGCCCCCGGACCCATACCTAAACCACCCACAACAGCAGCCGCAGCATCTGATAAATAATCCCCATTTAAGTTCATGGTTGCCAAGATTGAATATTCATCAGGACGGGTTTGAATTTGTTGGAAAATACTATCAGCAATGCGATCGTTTACCATGATCTTTTCTTGCCATTTTCCACCCCCATGACTGTCCCAAATAGCGTCAAGAACCCCTTTAACTTCTGCACAAATTTCTTCTTGTTTTTCAGGAGTCAAACTATCATAACCAGGTTCAACTTTCCGCGCATTATCTTCAATAGAAATATCTGCATTCCCTTCTTTATTACTCAAAATCCATGATTCTCTTTCAGTAACACAAACATCTCTAAATTCTGAGGTTGCTAACTCATACCCCCAGTCTCTAAAAGCTCCTTCAGTGTATTTCATAATGTTACCTTTATGCACCAAAGTAACCATTTGCTTAGCTTTCGGTAAACGTAAAGCGTGTTCAATTGCCCGACGAACCAACCGTTGAGAACCAGTTTTACTAATAGGTTTAACCCCAATTCCTGAGTCTAAACGAATCTGTTTTTTACCATGTTCTGCCGTTGCAGGTATCAGTTCATTATTCAAATAATTGATTAACTTTTGAGCAATTTCTGTGCCTTCTGTCCATTCAATTCCTAAATAAATATCCTCGGTATTTTCCCGATAGACAATCACATTTAACTTTTCAGGGGACTTATGGGGAGAAGGAGTCCCAGGATAATAGCGACAGGGACGCACACAAGCGTATAATTCAAAAATTTGTCGTAAAGCTACGTTAAGAGACCTTATACCGCCACCTACGGGGGTTGTCAGGGGTCCTTTGATGGCGATACCATACTCTTTAATAGCTGTTAAGGTATCTTCGGGTAAATATTGATAAGTTCCATACTGATCACAAGCTTCATCCCCTGCATAAACCTTAAACCAGTTAATTTTCTTGCTGTCTCCGTAGGCAGTTTTTACCGCAGCATCGATCACTTTTTCCGTAGCGGGCCAAATATCGATTCCTGTTCCATCGCCACGAATGAAGGGAATAATGGGATCATTAGGAACAGTGGGTTTACCGTCTTCAAAGGTAATTTTAGAACCTGTGGTGGGTGGTTTCAGTTTCTCGTACATACAATGATCACTAATCAAGAGTTCTTCCTTTATTAAACTCTCAAAACTGGACAACTCCATCATCTCTTAAGGAAATCTCTCAATATCAAATTGATGAAGCAGCAAAATTTGTGACAAAATGATCAAAGTCTGGGGTTTTTATAATCCCCAAACCTAGATATCAAACTTCTGACTTCTGACTTCTGACTTCTGATTTCATTTAACCTCCACTTATCTTCACTTTGTAACCTAAATCACCTAAAAATTTGACTAACTTTTGACGATTATCTCCTTGAATTTCTAGGGTATTATCTTTCATTGTTCCCCCACTTCCGCAATGACTTTTTAACTGTTTTAATAACTTATTTAAACTATCTGGGGACTGTTGAAAACCTGTGATCACCGTGACTGTTTTGCCCTTGCGTCCTGAACGACTTGCTTGTACTCTAATATTTTGTTGCTGTGGTGGCAAATCAGGTACAGATCGTTCTAATGCTTCTGAGTTGGATGTATTCCCAAACTCTTGATAAACGACAGATTTAGACTTATTTTTTTTTGAAGACATAATCAGAAAAAGGAGAACAACAGTTACCCAATTATACCTTAGTTAATATCTATCTCAATGGGTCAGGGAAACTTTTAATAATGGACAGTAAGCAAAAAAACTAATACAATTATCCATGTTAAGTAGTCGGAGATAAGTAAACAGAACTGTATTAACTTATGTAAATATAGCTGTAGTCTTACTCCTACCTCCTGCCTACTGCTTCCTGCCTCTTCTCAACTGTAACGTTTATTTTTGTCCAGGTTTTTAGCTATTATTGTAAACTTAATTATTAGTAGCATTAGGGGATTGATTGACAAAACCTTTTGCACTGGAAATAATTAAGACATCACGAAAACCAAATTTATCTAACTCAGGATTTTTTACATTAATAGCAGAAGTGTAGTGTAATAGTTTTGAGTCATCTACTAAGAGTATTTCTCCAGGTTCAAGGACTTTTCTAAACACAATATTACCCTGATTATCTTTTAGCTGAGTTTCTGCACCAATTATGTTATCTTTATTGACACAAAAAATTGCTAAAAAATCGATAGCATCACGGTGAAATCCCTCTGGTGTAGTAATTCCTGGATTTTTCTGGGTGCATTTAGTCCTTTGTGCTTGCACTAAAATTTCATAACTGTAGTCAATTTTAAAGGTATTAGTGAATAACAATATTGCTTCTTTTGCAGCATCAAGATTATCAATTTCCGGGTAAACTCTGACCAGTCCTCCATTCACAGGATTAATATCTTTATTCTGAAATAAAGGAGTATGAGGTTGTTTTTCGATTAGATTTTCTTTTACTCTACATCTCGCTAATGATTTATAACGATATCCTTCAGGAATATAGGGATCTTGAGGAATATTATTGAATAAACTTTGTAGAGGAGAACTATTTAAGTTTGTGAGTAGTTTATGAGCAGCTAATGAGGGTTTGATTGGATTGATTATAGTCATTTTCTTGATTAATTTATTTTATTTTCGTACCTAATTTTTATGTACTTAATGCACAATATAACAAACTTGTCAAGATATTGCAATATATCTTTATCAAGAAACGTAGACAGTTTCCTAATAGCACTTTTCAATTGGGTGTATCAACATTTCGGTTGGGGGAGTGTGGGGGGTGTGGGGAGTCAAGCAATTTTAATGTTTAATCTATGCAAATGACAATTGCTATAAAGTAGGGGTCAACGGCCGTTGACCCCTAAAACGTTGATATCTCTAGTCTCAGTTGATGAAAACGGTATTATAATGGATAAATTATATGATTTTTGCCATTAATTATAATACCTAAAAAAATAAAATTTAAGTCCTAATTTGCCTTAATAAATATAGATCCCAAAATGAATAAACCAAACCCTAAACGATACCAAACAAAAACCCAAGTATCCCGTTTTTGTAAATAGCGAATTAACCAAGCGATCGCTACATAAGAAAAGAATCCCGAAGAAATAACCCCAACAATAAGAGGAATAATAATATCATTAGAAAGACCCATATCCACCACCTCTTTTAACTCAACTAAACCGGCTAAAGTAATAGCTGGAATTCCTAACAAAAAAGAAAATCTAGCGGCTGTTGCTCGTTCCAAATTGAGGAATAAACCAGAAGTTATAGTTGAGCCTGAACGAGAGACCCCAGGAATTAAAGCTAAAGATTGAGCCAATCCCATAAAAATTCCATCCTGCCAACTCAATTGTTCAAAACTTCGTTTATGAGTGCTTATTTTTTCAGATAAAGCTAATAATAAAGCCATCACAATAGAAGCACCAGCAATTACCCCAACACTGCGTAAAGGAGAATTATCCAAATCAGCAATTAACAGTTTCATACATAAGCCAAAAAAGACAATAGGCAAAGTACCTAAAGTAATACCCACCCCCAAACGAAAATCATGGGATTGATAATCAGATTTACTAATCGCTGTAATCATCCCTCGGGTAATTTGACTCAAATCTGACCAAAAATACCATAAAACCGCAGCAATACTACCCAATTGAATTACTGCCGTAAATGCAACCCCAGGATCACCCCATCCCAAGACCACAGGAACCACCTTTAAATGCGCTGTGCTACTAATGGGGATGAATTCCGTTAACCCTTGTACCATACCCAAAATAATCGCTTGAAACCAATTAAATTTAGCGATCGCAGAATCAGAAGTTTCCCCTTGGGCCACAGCAAAAGGAGACAAAGCAACTAACAACCCACTAATGAGGGTCATGAAATAAAATAATTTTTCGGTTGAGGGTTTAAGTTGAATCATAGCTAAGCATTTTTGGGGTAAAGTCTTAGAGATTTTAGCATCTGGTATTAAGAAATTAAAAATAATTGTGAAAATTGCGGAAAATTTGTTATGCTTGCAAGGCATTATTATCAATTATTTTAGTATTTCCCTTCACCCTTATGAGTAATATTCAGGTTAGTGTGAGAATACCGCCCCAATTATATGAAAAATTATTGGCTCATACTAATACTGTTGGTCTTTCTAAGTCTAAGGTAATCGCTCAAGCTTTGTCTCAATATTTAGAAGCGGATGAAAAGGAACCCTCTTCTTTAGAAGAAAGACTCCTAAATGTTGAAAAACGGCTAGATAATCTAGAATCTTCTCCTATAAGCGATCAAATAACTCCTAACCTCTCAATCACAAAAATTGCATCTCAAGCATCTTTTTCTTTTGAAACACCACCCCTAGAAAAATTTTCTTTTGAAACACCAATTATTGACGAAACAGGAACCATTTTAGAACGGATTAAGAGTGAATCTCAATCTTTTCAAGAAGACTTAGGAGAAGGGGTTATCTTGGAGATGGTTTATATTCCTGAAGGAAGTTTTCTCATGGGATCATCTTCAGATGAAGCCGGATCTCAGATATGTGAACAAATCCAACATTCTGTGAATTTAAAAGGGTTTTTCTTGGGAAAATTTCCTATTACTCAGAAACAATGGGAAATTGTCGCCCAATATCCTAAAGTTAAACGAGATTTAGCGGTTGAACCCTCTTGTTTTAAAGGCAGCGATCGCCCAGTAGAGTCTATTTCCTGGGAGGATGCGGTGGAATTTTGCCATCGTCTTTCCCAACATAGTCAACGTCCTTATCAACTTCCCAGTGAAGCACAATGGGAATATGCTTGTCGTGGGGGAACAAACACGGCGTTTCATTTTGGCCCCACCTTAACCAGTGATTTGGCCAATTATATGGCTAAACGTTTATATGCAGGGGAAAGTTCGGGTCTTTACCGTCAAGAAACTACCTCTGTAACGGCATTTTATCCTAATTCTTTGGGACTATACGATTTACACGGTAACGTCTGGGAATGGTGCGCTGATGCTTGGCATTCTAGCTATGAAAATGCTTCAACTGATGGTGAACCCCGGGTATCCTCTCAACATGATACTCGTCGTATCTTAAGGGGGGGTTCCTGGGATGAAGATGCTTATCATTGTCGTTGTGCATCCCGTTATGCTTACCATCCTCAAGCAGTTGGGGTGAGTCGCATTGGTTTTCGCGTCATGTTAGTTTTATCAGCATAAATAATATATAGCAATGATATCTTGTTGTACTGAAAATTAATTCTTACAACTGATTACTATAGTAAAATTAACATTCCGTCTCCAAAAGAATAAAAACGATACTTTTCTGCAATCGCTATTTGATATAACTCTAACAATCTTTCTCTTCCAATTAAAGCACTAACTAACATTAATAAACTAGATTTAGGTAAGTGAAAATTAGTGATTAGACCATCAATAACGCGCCAAGAATAACTAGGATAAATAAAAATATCTGTTTTTCCCCTAAATTCCATTAACTCTTGTTTACCAGCCATTTCTGTTGCTTTTGCTGTTCCTTCCAATGCCCTAACTACAGTAGTTCCCACAGCAATAACTCGCCCTCCATTAGCTTTAGTTTCTTTGATTTTTTCAATAGTTATATCTGGGACTTCTATCCATTCTTGGTGCATCTTATGTTCTTTAATATTGTCGATATCAACAGGACGAAAAGTACCTAAACCAACGTGGAGAGTAATATAAGCTTGATTAATACCTTTTTGTTGTAAATTTGCTAATAATTCTTCCGTAAAATGTAGCCCGGCTGTGGGAGCAGCAACCGCCCCAGGTTTTTGAGCATAAATAGTTTGATATTGTGATGGGTTGGCATCAGATTCAGTCACATAAGGAGGAAAAGGAATTTGTCCAATTTCTTCAATTTTTTGCCAAAATAAATCAACCGAATCTACCTGAAACTTGAGAATTCTTCCCCCTGTTTCTTCATCTCTATCAACAACAGTTGCTACTAAAAATTCATCTTGATTGTCATCATTATTATCCAGTTTAAAATAGATTTCACTACCAATTTTAAAACGTTTTCCAGGTTTCACTAAAGCTAACCAACAAAAAGGTTCTTTTTCTTCTAATAATAATATTTCCACCGGCGCGCCTGTAGATTTTGTCCCATAAAGTCGAGCAGGAATAACACGAGTATTATTAAAAACCAATAAATCCCCTGGCAATAGCCACTGAGGTAAATCGCGAAAAACGCTATGAATATGGCTTTTAGAAGAATTAATTACCAATAGTCTCGAATTATCCCGAGGAATCATCGGATTTTGAGCAATTAATTCAGGAGGAAGATAATAATCGTAACTGGATAATAAATGATCACTACTCATAAAATGACAGTTCCCAAAACAGGTTAGTTAGGTGTATGCTGGATGAATCATGTAAAATAAGATACACAATCTGGGAACCGATCTTAATGTTTCCCCTGATAATCAGCTTACAGTTTTAACACCATATCCGTATAGAAACGGGAACCTTGACCTAGTTGGGTAGTTCCCCCCATGAAACCTCAGAAAAATAGGGGGAAAGTCCCCTACACAAAATGTAACAATCATTGGCACACTAGAGCTAGAGGAATTGTTCGGTAGAAAAATTAAGGGGGAAAATAATGGACTATATTTACTTTTTGGGTAATGCGAGCTTAACTCTCAGGGTGATTGAATATTTACAACAGATGTATGATTCATCCTGCTGCTCGATGACTGTTATCCACCAGATTAATGGTTGGATTATTAAGATTAAGTTTAGACAGCCTTTGACTCCACAACAACATGGAGACTTTAAAGCCTTTATGAATGAACTGGGCATCCCCTACGAGTTGGAAATTCGCCTACAAATGGTATTCTGGAGTTTAGAAACTGGTCAATCTCCCATCGATGTCATGAGTCGTTATCAAGTGGCAATCGTCTCTCATGGTTCCCCTGATAGTAATGATATCGAAGCCTTTCGCCAACAATTTACCCGAGGATTGGGTTATTGCCCTGAAACCTTAGCTTAACTTATTGTTGATACTAAAATCACCAACGTAGCTACACTAACCATTAACATCAAACCGGCCGGCATAAATTTTCGGGTTTTCCATAACCTAATAGCAAAGACAATGGCGAGTACAAGGGTAAGAATTTGAGCCAAAATCAGTCCAACTGATATTTGTTGCCATTGTAGAACACCGGAAATTAACAACAGCAAACCACTAATAAAACCAGAAATTAGAGAAGGTTTGCTTTTGGCCTTAATATAGCCAAAGATTCCGCCAACGAGCAGCAAAATGCCATAAATTAAAGTGGCTATTATCTTCATATCATTCAATTAGTGCTAATCAAGTGCAAAACCCTGGATAAATCACTCAACTCTCCTACTATTCGTTTGATGGGTTGAGGCGAAACTCTCACTAGAGTGGGTGTTGCAGAAACATGATGGGTTTCTGCTGCTTCTGGGTGTTTATTAATATCAATCACCTTTAAGGTATAAGGGTGATTTAATTGTGTTTCCAAGAGATGATGAATTTTTTTTAAGGTGTGCTTGGTGGAGGGATTATTGCCTGAAACAAAAAGACGCAAAACATAACCCTGATGGGCAAGAGAATCCTCTTTTTTTTGCTTATCTATGGGGTGAAATTGATTTTTTAGTTCCCTTTCCCAACGTTCATCTAAACGGATTAATAAATCATGGTTTTCCCAAAGTTGAGGAAACGGGGAACGATAGGTTTCGATAATAACTGGATTACAAGCTTGTTCTTGCCAATCTGCTCTTTTCCAAACCACCTCCTGAAGATTAAACAGAACATTTAATAAAGGTTCATAACGATGAACAGCAGGATAAACTTCAGCCACCGTTTTGATCCTTTTCTCTCTAGTACAAAACCAACGGTCAACGGTTGCCGTGTAACCAGGAACAAGAAAGTGAGGGGGTTCGGGTAACTTTAACAATTCCTGGAACACTAGGCATAATTGAGAATGCCAATGGATTTGTTTGTTGCGATCGAGACAATAAACGAGATCACCACCTGGTGTAAAAAGGGCAATACCCTTAAATAAGTCCGGGACAACCTTTGTTGTTTCGGCCATGCTCGCTATTTTTCAGAAGAGTTACTACAAATAGGATGAAGGAAGATTTAATTCTTTTATAACCGATCTCCTCCCTTCATCTCCATTTCTTTAGGGTTTTTTCTAGATTCGACCCCTTAACATCATAGCAATCTCGTTAGGAGTTGGGGATAATTCTAAGGCTGTTTCCTCGCTAATACGTCCCTCTTGATAGAGATTAAAGAGGGCTTGGTTGGTGGTAATCATACCATCAAATTCACCATCCTTCATTAATTCGTGGATTTCGTCGTTTTGACCGCGAATAATATAGTCTTTGACCGTTTCTGTGTTGACCAAAATATCGTGGTAAGCAGCCCGTTTGCCGTCCGTTGTCCGACATAAACCTTGAGAAATAACCGCTACTAAAGACTCTGCCATAGCCACCCGCATGGCTTCTCTTTCCTCAGCCGTATATAAGCTCAAAATCCTTTCTATAGTCTTAACCGCGCTGTTGGTGTGGAGGGTTCCCATTACTAAGTGACCGGTTTGGGCTGCTTTAAGTGCGGTATTCACTGTTTCTTTATCCCGCATTTCCCCCACCAGAATGATATCCGGATCTTCCCGTAAAGCTGCTTTGAGGGCGTTATCAAACTTGTGGGTGTGCATACCAACTTCTCGTTGTTTAATCAAAGAACGACGGCTTTGGTGGACAAATTCCACCGGATCTTCAATTGTAATAATATGTTTGGGGTGTTCTTTGTTAATATAGTCCACCATAGCAGCCATGGTAGTAGATTTACCTGAACCCGTCGGCCCCGTTACAAGAATTAAACCTTTATGAGAATCTGAAATATCTTTAAATACCATCGGTAGGCGTAATTGTTCCATGGTCAAGATTTTCAGGGGAATGAGACGCAACACCATTGCGTGTCCCAGTAAACTATCAAAGATATTGATCCGAACCCTAGCAAAATCATACTGGGTTGCTCCATCAAATTCTAGGTTCTTTTTAAAGCTTTGAATTTCATCTTCTTGGAGAATTTCCCTTAACCAACTCATAAACGTATTTTTATCGACTTCTGGATATTCCAAAATCATCATTTCCCCACGATCGCGCATTCGGGGTTTTTCGCCGACTCCTAAGTGAATATCAGAAAATCCTTCCTCAAAAGCATGATGAACTAACTCGTTTAAAGTTGGTTGTCCTGGAGAACGACCAAAACTTTTCGGAGGTGTTGCCGGTAAGGGGGGTGGTGCCGGCATAGGTGGGTTCATCGGTGTTTTGGGGGCTGTGGCAACTGCGGCCGGACTTTGTGGCTCTGTCATCACAGGAGAAGCGGGCATAAACTGGGTACTGCCTTCAACTTCTGGCATCTCTTGCATATCCATTTCCATCATATCCATGTTGGCTTCGTCGAAGTCGTTAACCGATGGCGATGGCATGGGAGGGGGTGGTAAGGGAGGTAAAGAGGGACGTTGACATTGGCTCATGAGCTTTCTTTCTTGAGGTGACTTTGTATAATTAGTATTCCCAAAATTTCTGTTGAAAGCTTATTTCATCGCTGATCGCAATTTTCATTTCCATAGATTAAATATTAAATGAGAAAAATTACCTAGTATTTTTTAAAATCTTAATTTTGCCTAGTGATTGCATTATTAAACAGGCACAATTAGCCTTGTAGCATTGACTACAGTTATCAACCTCGCGATGATTATTACAAAAGATTACATTCAATCCTATATAGATAGCCTTGATCCCCGATGATTTCGTCGGGAGCAAACTTGTTTGCAACATTTTGCCGTCTCTAATCCATAAAATTATCTTTTAATGTAAACTTTTTTTTCAAAAAGCTCATTTTCTCTGTGATATTATTTATACTAATTAGAACAGCGTTATCGAACAAAGTAGATAAAGTTACTGGTTTGCTCTGGAGGAAGATTATGGAATTTGCACAAAAGACTGGATTGGAAAGACTGGATTCTTTAACATTAGTTAAGAGCTTTTTGGTGTGGAGTTTTACTTTAATCGTTTGTTTATTAGTAGTTGGGTTTCCCCTAGTAGTTTTAATGGCGACTTTTGGGGCTTTAGCATCAATTGTTTTACAATCAGTTTTACCAGTAAGTGCTGTTTTATTGGTGGTTGGTTCTTTAGTTGGTGTTAATTTGTTGACGGTTTTCTTGGGAGCAGCACTATTGACAGTTAAAGGAATTCATCCCCAAGATGTTCATTGGTTGAGATGGCTGCACGGCGAGGCAACTCCCTCTCACACTTCTATTTATGCTGCTTGTCCTTTGACCTGTAATTTGGCTCAATAGATATTAAGTAGCAATATCTGTTAGATAGTGATTTCTTAATATTATCAACATAAGCTAGTGCAGCCCGGTTATCAACCGGGTTTTTTCGTGGTTAAGGAACAGAAAATAATTCATACCAGTCAAACACACTGGACGGGAGCATCCCATTTTTGCAAAAAACTTATTCTTGGAGTTTGACGGGCAGACGGGGAGATTGGGAGACGGGGGGAAATTAATCAGATCAACTATTATCAATCAAGGACAATTTGCAACTTTGGGATGCTCCCCACTGGACTTTAAATAACAGAAGAAATCAACAGTTAATAGTATTAATAATGATTATTATTGATACTTTTACTAAAAAATGTTTTTTTATATTTAATTTTGTTAAAATACAACTGACTTCTATTAAACAAGATAACTGTTATGCTCCAACCCCTTAATAACTATAAAACATCCATCCCCATAATCAGGAGGTTTAATAAATAATTAATAGAAACTTCATGGATAAACAAGAGACAATTGAGCAGGACAGGAAACTATTAAGCAGTTTCGCTGACTTTGGAGACGAGGGAGGGTTCTACGGTTTGTTTCCTTGTTTGTTAATACGTCATTTAAGTTCGTGTTAGCTTAAAAATCATTATCGCAATTATCGTACCACTGTGAAAACCTTTCTCTTATTAGCATCTTTATCAATCACTCAGGTATTGGGTGATATTCTTCTGAGTCGAGGAATGAAAGATTTTGTCGGCTTTGATTTTTCTAGTCCCACTATTATTTTCTACCTAATTACTTATATTTTAACAAATTATTGGATCTTAATGGCAGTAGCAATACTGGTGGTTTCTTTAAGTATTTATCTAACCGCTATTTCTAAATTAGACCTTAGTTATGTTTTACCTATTCACGCCTCTAGTTATGTTTTAAATGGGTTATTTGCTTGGGTAATTTTAGGAGAACAAATAGTTGGAATGCGCTGGTTGAGTACACTTATAATCTCTTTTGGTGTCTTATTTGTGGGCTTAAGTGATAGTCAAACATCTCAATTTTCTGAAGATTATCCCCGTAATATTAAGTCTCGTAATATGCCCTTATTTTTTCTCCCTTTTAGTTTAGCGATTTCCAAAACTTGGTTAGCCATTATGATTAGTTCTGTCTGTGATGCCAGTGGAGACTTATTGTTAGCTTTGGGCATGAAGAAAATAGGAGAACCGAAAGAAATAACCTTTTCAGAAATCATAAAAATAGTGTTCAAAGTCCTTACTAGTCCAATTATTCTTAGTGGAATTACTTGCCAAGGAATTGCTTTTTTTAGTTTTATTTCTGTTTTAAGTTGGGCTGATATTAGCTTTGTTCGTCCAGCCACAGCTTTAACCTATATCATCAGTATGTTAGGGGCAAAACTCGTTCTGAAAGAAGATATTAGAGAACAGAAACTATGGGGAATTATTTTAATTGGCCTTGGTGTATTTATACATCGTTAAGCTGTATTCAGCAATTAACAATTAACAATTAATAATTAATAATTATTGGGTTACCTATATCCTAGTTTAACTAAGTATTTATGCTTGGTTATTCGATTTTGGGAATGTTTCATAACAAAAAGTCAGTATTATTAGCAGTAATGATTAACAGATAATACCCCTCAACCAAAAAATAAGCTTAATGTGTTGAGGAGTTGAAATAGCTAGGGGGTCAAGAGACAGGACTTTAAAAAAAAACACTAACTTTTGTCTCTTTTCTAGTGACTTAATGGTTAATGTTCCGCTATAATCATCCTCAGTCAGAATTTTTTATCAATTAACAATGAACAAAGAAGACCTCGTAAATATGATTGCGGCTAAGACTCGTCTTACCAAAAAAGAAACCACTCACATCCTTGATTCACTCACACAGACAATCATGGAAACAGTTGCCTCTGGAGACAAAGTAGTTTTAGTTGGTTTTGGAACTTTTGGTGCGATTTGTTGATGTAGAAAGTGACCTGAAATCCAATCAAAAACAGGATTTGAGGCAAGCGTGTACATCGTTAGGGAATGAGTGAAAAACTCAGAACCTAATAACTGTTGTTTAGTCCACTTTCAGGTTGTGGCACTCGGAATCAAGGGAAGTCAGACAACTTACCCAAGAGTGAGGATATCACCCCCAGTTTATGAATTAGTAACTCATGGATTGAAGCGGGGAGAAACGGGGATAATCTTTGAACCAAACAAAGAGACACCTCTAGTCAACTGGTTATGGTTAGCGAACAGCGAACTGTCTTAACCTTCGTCACCAAACAGTAGCAAACGTTGGTTGATATGCTGCGTTCAAAACGAACATAACGAAAGATAGGAGTATCAAAAGGCTACCTATAGAGATTCCCGAAAGTAGTTCGGAGGATAGACAGGGTAAGAGCAATCAAACCCTTAATGAACCTAACACCAGATTACCCTAAACAACGGAACAAATTAACCCCATGATTTCTCTCATCTATCGGTCGAAACGGTGAGTAGTGACCAACTTAAGCTTATGAATCATGGCGGTGGGAATCGGTAAGAAGCAAAGGCTCAACTGTAATGGTTGTAGATAAGCTGACATACCAGATGGTCAATCAGATGAAATGGTCTTTAGTCGTAATGAACACAGCCAACGCTAGTTTAAACACTCAGAAGGCATGGAACACTATCAACTGGGCAAAAATCCAGAGGAAAGTGTTTAAGTTACAAACCAGAATATTTCAAGCAGTCCAATCTGGACAAAAGGCAAAAGCACGAAAACTACAACAATTATTGTTAAAGTCCCACTCGGCAAAGCTGTTAGCTTTACGCCAAACTCTCCAACATAGTCAAAGGAAAAACACTCTGGTACATGAGAAAAAAGTTATTTTTAATGGTCAACTCATGGCACTGGCAAACTCTATGACTATTAAAGGAGAGAAAACTAAGTCAAATCTCAGGGTCAATATAGCTAACTCAGCAGGACATGAGAAACGGTTTTTCAGAATCAAAATTCTGAGAAATAGAGCCATGCAAATGTTGGTTAAGTTAGCCCTAGAACCCTATTGGAAAGGCCGATTTACGGGAGAATACTCTGGTTTTAGTCCTGGTGAATCAATTGATGATGCTATTAAAAAGGTATTTCAAGGAGTCACTAAGAATCCAAAATACGTTTTCACAGGCAAAATTGTGAACTATTTTGACCAGATTAACTATGCTTACCTATTATCGAAACTAGATTGTCCCAAAACCCTCAAAAGAACCATTAAACGATGGTTAAAAGTAGGAATGATTGATGATAGTTTATCCCCTCTTTTGGTTAATATAGCTTTAGAGGGAATGAGCAAAGAAGCCATCGCTTCTAGTCAGGATAATCTTACTTTTGAGGGAAGCAAAAAAGAAACTGAGCCACCCATTCTGATTAGATATATGGATGATTTCGTTGTTTTGCATCAGAGTATAGAAGTCGTTGTAAAATGTCAAAAATTGATTTCTCAATGGCTGAACAAGAGGGGGTTTCAACTGCTACCAGAGACAACCAGAATCTCTCATACTTTGTCTGATATGGAAATGGATGGCAAACAAGAAAGAGCAGGATTTGATTTTCTCGGGTTTAACATCATACAGTATCCGACAGGAAAACACCACAGTCAAAAAAATGACTTCGGAGAATATTTAAACTATCAAACCCTGATTAAACCGAGTCAGAAATCAATTCAAGCTCACTATCAAGCCATAGTTAAAGTAGTTAATCACTACAAATACGCTCCCCAAAAGGAATTAATTATGCAATTAAACCTCATTATTAAACAATGGAGCGATTACTATAGCAGGGTCTCCAGTTTTCGGGTTTTCTCCAAACTAGACCAGATGATAGTCAGTAAACTTAGAGCATGGATTAAAACCAGAACTGGTGCAACCGGAAAGAAACAAATGTTACTTTATTTCCGAGATGGTGTTAATGGTTCGAGGACTTTCCAAACAAAAGAGGGAGATTATTTAGTTACTCATCGTCAAGTGGGACGAAAAAAATATAGTGATTATGCCGAAGTCTAGGAGACTGTACCCATGATAAGGGACTGGTTACCGAGAGCCGTGTGCAGTGAAAATTGCACGCACGGTTCGGAAAGGGAGTTGTGATAGGTGACTATCATTTCGACCCAAACAACCTAGAGACAGAAAAGAACGTAAAGGGATGAATCCTCAAACAGGAGAACCCATGACCATTGCTGCAACTACTGTTCCCGCATTTTCAGCAGGAAAATTCTTTAAAGAAAAGGTTGCAGAGTCTTTATAGCCAATTGTAAACTGCAAATTCCCCAATTTAACAAGATTGGGGAATTATTTTTGTTCTGAAAATGGCGATTGTCTCAATTAATAATTAATAATTTTAAACAAAATGGTTTGATAGTTTACCCAAAATATTGCGAGAATGCCCTCGCTATAGGTAAGGGGGACGCATCGCAGCCATAGGCAAGTACCCCCGAACCCTTAGCGACGGGATGAATCGCAATCAATAAATAAACTGCGTAGCAACG
>NZ_JASJEB010000157.1 GCF_030064895.1 Crocosphaera sp.
GATCTATCTTATAAGTTTTACATAATTTTATCCAAGTTTCCTGATCACTTAAACAAAGTAAATATTTCAAGACTCCATTAATAAAATCTTCTTCGTTGATTAATTCTAATTTTGTTTCAATATTTTGAAAACTATTATGTATTGTTTTACGATTATTATCATAAATATTCTGAGTTTCTAGAAATTCAGGACTATAAAAATAAGAATTAATAAACTCCTCAAATAAATTTTTAATTATATGTTCTTTTTCTTGTTTCATTTTATTTTTTCCTTATTATGTGACTAAAATTTTCTCTTTAACTATAGATTCTAAAATTTCAATCTCTTTGGGTTTTAAGTATCTATAACTTTGGGGAGGAGTAAAATTTTTAATCTTCTGTTTAAGTTTAATCAGTTTAGCAGTATTATCAAACTTATGTACTTTTGTTATAAAAATAGCTACTCCTATAGATGCGCTTTTGTAATAATCATTAAAATCCTTTTGTTTGATGTGAGCTTTATTTTTAATCTTATCCCAAAAATTCTTTTTTTGTTTAGGAAGATTTTCAAATATTTCAATACTTTCCACTTCAAAAAAACCAGCTATTACTTGCTGAGGGGAAGACACATAAACTAAAACTATGTCCCCAGGTTTTAAGCGAGTTCTAGTTTTTCTCAATTCAACTGTTTTTTCACCGTCGAGAATTTTCTGTGCATATTCTGGTTTAATCGAAATAAGAAGGAAATTTTTATACATAATTTTTTAATTATTTACCTTTCATTCCCTGCTTATAAATTATAGCAAACTTTTCATTATTAATATAGGTAGAAGATGTGAAAGTTGTTTTACTTTCAAGTATTTTTTGTGCATCTTTTAAACTAACTGGGTATTCAAATAGTTCAGTATCACTAAACTTAATTGCAATAATTTCTTTCTGTTCATCGTTCTTAGCAACTTCAAGAATATTAGACAATTCATAAATTCCCAAATGACGATATTTACGATGTAGTTCTTTTGGAGTACCAATAATAACTTCATCTAGTCTAGAACAAGCTCTAATACGACCAACATTACAAAATTTTCTGCTATTACTACCACTACTTACATACCATAAAATTCGACCACTTATACCTGGAATTAATTGTTTAGGGGAGCTTTTAGATTTATAGTATACTGCCTCTCTGTTAAGAGCTAGTTTTATTTGACTAAAACCAAATAAAGTTTGTTCAGCTAATCTTTGATCAAACAAATCAGCAGCCCATTTAGGTTTAATTGGTATGATAAAATTATTAATATCATGATCAATAATTTTTAGAGGAAACAAGTAGCGTTCAATCAGTAAAATATTTTCTGCATTTAAGTTATTTATTGTAAGATTTTCTGAGAACTTTTGAAAAAAGTAAGTTAATTCTGGTAATTTCTCTTCTAATTTATTTAATTGTTCTGCAATATTCGTCTTTGTGTCAATCAAAGACAAATTTAATTTTGATAATTCATTATTTGTTTCTATAAAATAGTCTTCTTGAATCATATTAATTATTTCATCTTGAAGGTATTTATCGGTAATTTTAGTTAATTGTCGTCCCTCTTGTGCTGATATAGAAATACTTGTAAATAACAAATGTCTTGCTACTGTTTCAGCAAGATAATGTTTACTTATTCTAATCATAGTAATTTCTAGATGTTCTTTTTTAATTCTGTTATAGACAATTAAAGCTATTGGTTCGTTGTCTTCATCTTTAATTATTAAGCACTCATGAGTATCTTTCTGAAAAATAAAATTTCTAAGATTTTCTAAAAAATATTGCTGTTCTTCTTCTGAACAATTATTAACTAAATCATGTTTCAGTTTGTTTACTTCCTCTAGACTGATAGGAAGTTGTTTTAATGAGTGAATTCCTGCAAAAAGTCTGGACTGATAATTTTTTTGTTGTTCAATATCATCAAAACGTTTTATAAAGTCATTAGGACTTATGAGAATAACTTTAAATTCTTCATAGAATTGGTCAGATAATTTCAAAATATCTACATTGTTAGTCAAAATTATATTAATCCCTGAAGCAAGAGATTGTACAATATGACGAAGATAAGATTCATCTATTAGTAAGTTATTTTCCTGAATAAGTGACTTGATTGATATTAAGAACTTTTGATATTGCTTATCTGTATAATTAATGCAACTCAATTGAGAAAAAATATTTCGGATAGATTTTCTTTTTTGATAATCATTTATTTGATTAATTTTATTTAAAATTTCCTTGCTAACCCACATTTCTATGTTAGGCTCAAGCCAATCAGCTAATAAAACTTTAGAATCCTTACTTTTTTCTTCTTGAGGTTTAGATGAATGATTATGTAAATAAATTTCTTGAAATATAGAGTAATCAATAATAATAGATAACTTTGATTCAGATTTTTGATCATTTATCAGTGACAATAAATTAGGATGGCCGTAGTCTAACCACCAATATGTAAGGAGTTTTCCTTTTGTTTTTGCTTTTTTATCATAGACAGCACAAAAACCTAGTTTGAGCCACATATTATCGATACCATAATCACGACGACATCGCAATTCTATCCCCCTATATTGAGATGTTATACTTTTTAAATAATTTAAGAGTTGTTTCGCGATTCCTTGTCCTCTATAATTATTTTTAATACATAAATGTATAATACTAATTCGATTATGACTCTTAACATTTCTGTACATTAAATAACCCATAAACTCTCCACTATCAGAAAGAGCAACTAAAATCTGTTTTTTTCTTGCTTTTTCCTCAAAAGCACCCTTAGAAAAGAAGCCTAAAGTAGCTTTGTTTGAATCACCAAGCTTATTTACTTCAGGTAAATATGGAGAGGTTTCGTTGATAGCTTTAATTAGTACCATAAGTTAAATATTATTGATATAATGAACAAAAAAACTGAGTTTCCTTTCAATAAAGCAAGACGAGTTACAATTGAAGAAAATAAGAAATTTAGACAAGCTATTTATGAACAGTTTGGGATAAAGTTTAGAGAACAAAAAACAATCAAACAAGATGAAGATGATAAGAAATAAAGAAAACGCTGACTATTAATTATTTATCTTCATTCTCTACAGTTTTCAGTAATTATAATAAAGCTTTGATTGATTTTTTATCAGTTTGATGCGATCAAACTTCTGCGGATGTAGAGACTAACTCCTGCAAAATCTTCTCACTTTTTTCAAAACCGATAAACTCCTCTTCTTTTGCTTCTATAGCTTTTATACTTAACATTATATCTTCACAAAATTCTAAATAATCATCAATAGAATTATAAAACTCTTGAACAGCTTCTTCAATGGTTTCTCCTTGAAATGTAACCACGTCTTTAATATTAACAACACGACTAAAAAATATACCACTGTCAAGATCAATCTCAATATGACCTTGATAACCTTTATAACTCAATTTTTTTTGCATTTTTGTTCTTGAAATGATTAACCCTACATTATTTATTTTACCCTCAAACCCAG
This sequence comes from Crocosphaera sp., assembly GCF_030064895.1. Lineage (GTDB taxonomy): Bacteria > Cyanobacteriota > Cyanobacteriia > Cyanobacteriales > Microcystaceae > Crocosphaera. Next base: position 3,477 of record NZ_JASJEB010000157.1, read on the forward strand.
TCCTGTAGGGGTTTAATAGCATTCAAACAGTCTAACTTTAACTGTTGCGCAATAGAAAAACTGGGTACAGAGATTGAATGAACAAAATTATGGTTAAAACGCATCCTTAAAATGCAAAAATCGAATGCAAACTAACATTTTGTTACATTAGCTACAAAAATTCTCGTATTGTGAGGTTTAAATTAATGACAACTCGACCAAAAGGAGGGTTTTAATAGTGGTGCAGAGTACCCAACCTAAAAAGAAAGTAAAATTAAATAAATTTGAAAAGCTGAAAGCGGAAAAAGATGGACTCGATATCAAAGACCAACTAGAACACTTTGCCCAGATCGGTTGGCAGGCCATGGAAAAAACCGATCTCGAACTTCGCCTTAAATGGGTGGGCATTTTCTACCGTCCCGTCACCCCTGGCAAGTTCATGTTACGTCTGCGGATGCCTAATGGTATCCTCACCAGCGAACAAATGCGGGTTCTCGGCAATATTGTACAACGATATGGGGCGGATGGAAACGCTGATATCACTACCCGACAAAACCTGCAACTGAGGGGTATTCGTCTTGAAGACATCCCCGACATTTTTAACCGTCTCCAAGAGGTTAACCTGACATCTATGCAGTCCGGAATGGATAATGTCCGCAATATTACGGGTTCACCCATGGCCGGTTTAGATGCAGATGAACTGATCGACACCCGTGAGTTAGTACAGAAAGTACAGGACATGATTACTAATCACGGTCAAGGTAATTATGACTTTACTAACTTACCCCGAAAGTTCAATATTGCCATTGAAGGGGGAAGGGATAACTCGGTTCACGCTGAAATTAACGATATTGCCTTTGTTCCTGCTTACAAAAAGGGTGAATTAGGGTTTAATGTCGTGGTTGGTGGCTTTTTCTCTGCTACTCGTTGCGATGCTGCTATTCCACTCAATGCTTGGGTTCCCCCAACAGAAGAAGCAGTTGTTGAATTATGCCGTGCCATTTTAACCGTATTTCGGGATCATGGTTCAAGAGGCAACCGTCAAAAAGCCCGTCTTATGTGGTTGATTGACGAATGGGGCTTAAATAAGTTCCGTGAAGAGGTAGAAGGAGTATTAGGTTATAAACTGGAGACAGAAGCGGAAAAAGACGCTATTGACTGGGATAAACGGGATCATATTGGTGTATTCCCCCAAAAACAAACCGGTTTAAATTATGTAGGAATGCACGTCCCTGTGGGTCGTTTATACGCTGAGGATATGCTAGACTTCGCAAGAATGGCTGAAGTCTATGGAAATGATGAAATTCGCCTCACTGTTGAGCAAAATGTCATTATTTCTCATATTCCCGACGAAAACTTGGAGACATTTCTAGAAGAACCAATACTAGAAAAGTTTAGTATTAGTCCAAAACCATTACAAAGAGCCTTGGTTTCCTGTACAGGAGCGCAATTTTGTAGTTTTGCTCTAGTTGAAACCAAAAATCGTGCTGTAGCTTTGGCTAAGGAACTGGATGAAGCTTTAGAACTGCCCCAAACTGTCCGAATTCATTGGACAGGTTGTCCTAACTCCTGTGGCCAACCCCAAGTTGCAGATATTGGCCTCATGGGTACGAAAGTTCGCAAAGATGGCCAAACTGTCGAAGGTGTTGACTTGTATATGGGTGGAAAAGTCGGGAAAGATGCTCATTTAGGCACTTGTGTGCAAAAAGGTATCCCTTGCGACGACTTACTCCCTGTTTTGACTGATATCTTAATTGAAAATTTCGGTGCAAAACGTCGGTAACAATATGGGTTTAACAGTGTTAAACCCCTACGGAAACTAACTGTTCCCGTTCCCTATTCTCTAACACTTGACTTTCAATCTTATCTAACTATATCGAGAGGAAAACAATTAAAATGCTTGCAGAAATGTGGTCACTACGTGGAAGGTATAAAATACTCCACATGACATGGTTTGCCTTCTTTTTATCCTTTGTAGTCTGGTTTAACCTAGCACCATTAGCAACTCAGGTAAAAGCTGATTTTGGACTAGAAGTCAGCCAAATTAGAACCTTAGCTATCTGTAACGTCGCTTTAACCGTTCCTGCGCGTGTTATCATCGGAATGTTATTGGATCGCTACGGACCGAGAATTACCTATACATTATTGTTGATCTATGCAGCTATTCCCTGTTTAATCTTTGCGACGGCCCAAAGTTTCACCCAGTTAGTGATCGGACGATTAATGTTGGGTATTGTGGGTGCAGGGTTTGTTATCGGTATCCGCATGGTTGCAGAATGGTTCCCCCCCAAAGAAATAGGACTGGCCGAAGGTATTTATGGGGGTTGGGGTAACTTTGGATCTGCTGCTGCTGCTTTTACCTTACCCACCATCGGCGGATGGTTCGCTTTTGGCGCACTTTCCCCAGCAGGTGATCCCCTGCTCAACTGGAGGCTTTGCATCGCTGGAACGGGTATTATTGCTGCGCTGTATGGAATTTTATACTACAATAACGTCCAAGATCATCCCCCAGGAAAAATCTACCGTAAGCCCAAAAGTGCCAGAGGGATCGAAGTTACCACAAAGCGTGATTTTTGGTTCTTAATGGTGATGAATGCGCCTTTATCTGGCATTCTCATGGTGTTAGCTTGGCGGTTAACTAAAGTGGGTTTCTATGGTGTCAATACCATGTATCTTGTTTGGGCCTGTTTGATCGGTTTATATCTATTCCAAGCTTACAACTGTTGGGTGGTGAATAAAGATTTAATGACCGGGAAGAAGCAATATCCAGCTAAAGATCGTTATCGTTTCTCTCAGGTAGCTATTCTGGAATTAACCTATATTGTCAACTTTGGATCGGAGTTAGCGGTGGTTTCCATGCTACCCACATTCTTTGAAGGTACGTTTACCTTAACCCCGGCACAAGCAGGAATGATTGCGTCTAGTTATGCGTTTATGAACTTGATGTCTCGTCCGGGTGGTGGTTTAATCTCTGATAAGTTGGGCAGTCGTAAGAATACTATGGCTGTGTTAACTCTATGTATGGGTATTGGTTATCTGATGATGGGGACTGTTAGTAGCAGTTGGTGGCTACCTGGTGCGATTATTTTAACTATGGCCTGTTCATTTTTTGTGCAAGCTGGAGAAGGGTCAACTTTTGCCATTGTTCCCCTAGTAAAACGTCGTATTACTGGTCAAGTTGCTGGTAATGTGGGGGCTTACGGAAATGTGGGTGCAGTGGCTTATTTAACCATTTTTAGCTTGTTACCGGAATGGTTAGGAGGAGGCAAAGATCCCAGTCCAGCTATTATTGCTCAAGCTAATACGGCCTTTTTCCAGATAATGGGTATTATGGCGGTTATTGTGGCCTTTTTATGCTGGTTTATTCTTAAAGAACCGGAAGGATCTTTTGCTGAACACCATGAAGGGGAAGAAGAGGATCTCGGTTTATCTCCTGTTTCTATGATGGAAAGTGATGCTTCTTTTGATTCTATTTCTAGGGGTTAAGTAAATTTAACGATGTATGTGGGCTTAATAATATTAAGCCCCTACAAAGATTCCCTTGATTTTGACGTTATAATATGAGTAGGTATATTGTTTTGATGCCTTGTATTTACCAAAAAAGTTATATCAGCGAATGAATAATAAAAAAAGAGAAAAAACTCAAAAGGGCAATCCCCATAACCTCACAGTTAAACAACATTGTTTCCCAAAAAAAAGTATTGAAAGATTTGTCTCTGTAGAGAAAAAAGTTGATTTATATATAAAGACTGCTAATAAAAAAACGAGATTAAAAAGTGATAATTCAATTTTCTGTGCGGATAGATTCTGGAGTCATGGTGCAGAACACACTTATATGAAAACCATAGAAGATCAATACCAAAAATTGGCTGATAGACTTGTTGAAGCTAGTCAAAAAACATTAAATAACGAAGATCACAATATAAAGAACTATCAGGGAGAGATTTAACTTCTACTGCAATTCAATGGCAACTTTTTTATTACAGAGAATTTGTGAAAGACACTAATTCGGGAATAATAATAGCAAAAGAAGGTCAATTTATTGTTCCTGATAGCTTTGTGGATAATAGTGGATTTAAAGGGGTATTATAGCAATAGACAGGCTAGTTAGGACACATAAATTATATTTTAAGGGAACAGGGAACAGGGAACAGGGAACAGAAAAATGTCCTAATAGCTTTGGCGACTGCTATACCATTAAATCCTAGTATTCTATTTGTAGCTGATAATCCTGATTGTGAGATCGATAAGCTTGAAGTTAGAGACCTAAATAGGGTTTGCTGAATAAAGGCTAAATCTTCATGATAAAAAGGTTACACCCATATTCGAGCAGGAAAAAAGATCAGCTTCATCGGCTAAAAACCGCGCTTGATTGGTAGACACACCTCACAGTTGCCACGCAAGAACA
>NZ_JASJEB010000065.1 GCF_030064895.1 Crocosphaera sp.
ATCTGTTATATCTGACGGATAAGAACGTCTCTTCATAAAACTGTCATAAAAACTTATTCCATAGTTTTATAACCACAAATCTGTGCCGCCTAATTTCTTTATCTTTTCTTTACAAACAGTCTCTAATAGACGGGTGTGACAGGACTCGAACCTGTAACCGACAGCTTAGAAGGCTGTTGCTCTATCCATTGAGCTACACACCCATGACACGAACTCTATTTTAACTTGTTTTTACCCAATTGGCCTAAAACTCAAATTCATTTATACGTTGTTGTAACATTTGAGGAAATTTAGCGTAGTATCGTTTATTCAATGGGGAAGGATGTGGTAGGGGAAGTAGGGACACTTGACGCTGATGTTTCGTTCCCTGAAAATCAACCGCTTCCAGGGTTATGGGAAGTTGTGATTCGTAGCGATCGCCTCGTTGCCAAAATTCCTCAAGTCTCTTTTTTGGCCCGTAAGGGGCGAACCATTTAAACGCTTCTGTCCCCAAGGTAACAATTTGATTTCCGCCCCAATATATCACCAGTAATTGTGCCATAAAGGGACGAAATCGCTCTTTTACCTTGATAGTATAAGCTTTATTTCCAGGGGGTTTATAGGGTACGGTATTGGTGAGTAAAGCGCGATCGCAAATAGATTGTAAGTCTTCGGGAGAAGAGGGTTCTTGATGATAAATTCCCTTATAGAATCCCTTACGAACCATTTTACCTGCTGAACCGATTAAAGGTTGTCCTTGGGCAACTTCATCCTTTCCTAAATCTCGGCCAAAAAAGCAGATTTTACTTGCTAAATTTCCTGCATAAAGTATGGGTTGGGTTGGGGTTTTGCCGGCTCCTTCGTAAATAGGAAGATCAATGGGAAAGTCCTCTCTTTCTGCTTCTTGACGAATTTTTGCGACTAAAGTTTGAATCTCGTCCATCACTCCTCAAAACTGATAACTGATAAATGATAACTGAATTTATCCATCCAATTCCCCTTCTATAACCACAGAAAGAGCAGATTTAGCATTATCTCGGAATTCTTGAATATTGACTTTTCCTAATAACCAAATAGCCAAGATCATCCCGAACCCTTGAATAATAAACACTAAGCCATAGGCTAACACAGGAACAGTAAACACCATTTTGCCAAAATTGAGAACTACACCACCCAAAACTGTAGAAAGTCCTCTAGCGATCGCTTGAGCTAATCCCCAGGCACCGATAAAGGTTCCTGCGGTTTCTGCCACCGTTAAATCTAACATTAAACTGGTTGCTCCGGCTGTAATCATTCCTGATGCTAAACCAAAAAACAGTAATCCTGATTTTAGTAAACTTTGACTAGGGATGGCACCAGCTAAAACGATGAGGACAAAACAACCCACAGCGAGAATACAACCTAGTTTGGTGGTGCGTTGTTTTCCTAAACGGGGAACTACTAAAAAACCGGTTGAAGCGATACCGAAGAGGGTTCCTGTACCAAAAAAGGCGTTAAGTTGAGTAGTTTCTGAGATGCACATCCCGAATACTTCACCCCCGTAGGGTTCCATTACTGTGTCTTGCATGAATAAACTGAGGGTTAGAATCAAAATAAAGCTAAAAAAGAGTCCTGTTTGACGACTGGCCGTTAATACATTTAAAGCGTCTTTTAAACCGATTTGATCTTCCCGTTGTACTGTTTGCGATCGCATCCCAAACCGAGAATAACGAGATTCTACGCCCCAAGTTGCCAAGAAACACATTATTAAGACCACTACTGGCATAATGATAAACACAGGGTTAACTGTTGCTTTTAAGGTGGGAATATTGGCTATTTTTGTTGTTGCTGTGGGGTCGTAGGATAAAATTGCATCACCGCAAATTTCTGGGGTATTGAGTAATTGAGAACTGACGATCGCTCCTACAACAATACCCACCATTAACATAGACCAAACAATACCAATTAACTGCGATCTGTTATCTTCGTCGGATACATCCACTAACATAGCTGCAAAGGGTGTGGAACTTACACTTAAGGCTAAACCATAACCGCCAAAAATCACTCCTAATAAGATGGCCCAAGCATAACTACTCGAACTCCATCCTGTTGCTTGGATACTGCTTCCTAGTTGCCAAACGACTTGTAGCGCAATAAAAGCTAGAGAAGTGAAGAGAATAGCTCCTATCCAGACATATCCTGTGCGATGATAGCCTTTAATGGGTTTAGTGTCGGAGAGTTGTCCAAACCATACCCGCGCCGGACTGACAAACTGATACATGGCGATCGCTGTTGCTGCGATCCAGGGTAACACCGTTAGTTCATCGATCATGATGCGGTTGATCACCCCTAATGTTAACAGAGACATGATCCCTAGTCCCATTTGGAATAAACCTAAGCGAAACATGGTGAATAGCTTGATTTTCGGGAGGGGTTTATGGGGTTGAGGGTTCGCTGTTTCCGGAATATCGTTAATGGTCATTTTTGGCTTAATTTTTCAAGGGAATATTACAATTCACAAGTCACTAGATTATTTTAACTAATATTCGCGATCGCAACTAGATTCAAGGTTGAGGTAGTGCAAGTATTTTGCTTACTATTGATTACTATTTTGATAGCAAGTGAGCAAACTGAGTTCGATATAAGGAAATTTATAGACAACTAATCAAAATCAGAAGTTTCAAACACTAATTGTTTCATTAATAAAATTCCAACTCCGAACTCCTAACTCCTAACTCCGAACTCAGATGAGCAAGATGCTCACACTATTATTAAACTATTTTAACTGTATCAATCAACTATTTATCTCTGCGATAATAAGTCCAAGAAGCTAATCCTAATAAGGCAATAAAAACTATTCCAAAAAGATTTGATGATTCTGGGATTGACTCCGCAGAATCATTAGTAATAACCACAATATCATCTATTCCATAACCAGCACTATTACTAATATTTCCACTAAGAGTTGCACTTACAATATTTGCATTTTCCGAGGATACAAACCAATCTAAATCAATTCCTGAAGATCCCTGTGATCCTGTCCGTATTTGACTGTCAATTAGATTATTAGAAGCATCAAAAACAGACAAACTTAAAAAGTTATTAGATGTTACACCTGGTTCCAATAGATCAATTGTTGTCAAACCAAATCCCAATATCGGCTCTGAAAAAGAAAAAGTAATGGGCTTTACTTGATCAAAAAAGCTATTAACATCGCCTGTGAGAACAGTTGAAATAAAATGACTTCCAGATACATTAGCAGGATTGAAAGGAGCGTTAGATTGACCATTTGCTCCTACAAAAGCAAAAGCAATTGTTGAATTATCAAAATATGTTTTAGCGAATATATCACGGTTATTTCTAGTAGAAATATTTACCTCAACATCACCAATAGTCCGAGAGTTCACTACTGTTCCATTAACTCCAATATCTTCTAATGTATCAACAAAAGTCATGCTCTTTGCTAACTGATTATTATTCAATAATAATGTCAAAGATGCTGATAAAGATAGGGTTTTTACAAAATTAGAAACTAAGAAACTAATTGTATTTGTCATTGATAGAAATTTTAAAGAATGTATGTCTGCAATTTACAGATATTTGTCTTTCACTTCTGTCAATAGTTACACAGCAATATATAACACATTATACAGTTTTAATGATTTCTTTATATTGTTATTTTTCTTTATTTTAATAAGGATATTTACTCGCATTTTTATTAACTATTTTTTCTATAAATAAACTTAGATTAACTAATATTTATTTTGTTTAATACCATAGCATTATGGATTATAGTTAAGGATCTCAAATATACTTAGAGTTACTCAGAATTAAAGCAAGATTATATTCAGTTAATGTAAAATCATGATAACCATTAGAAAATACTCTAATTTTAGAAATACAAAGTGAATTAAAAAAGCTTTATATTGTAGATTTAATAAAAGTAGTTAACGTTTTGATCAAAATAATTATTCTCTAATCAAAGATATTGCTTGAAGAAAGATAAAAGTAGTTTTGATAGTTAATAGAAGGGAATTTAAGTCTAAAAAATTTCCTAAACCATTTACAACAGAAGATTTTTATTTTATAAATAAGTTACGATAATATATCTATTTTTTTACATTTTTTACTGCTAAATACTATCAGTTAAAAAATAGATATAAGACTTAAAACTTTTGTTATTATTTTCATAAACTGAGACTAAAGATATTAATATTCTAAACGAACTGTCTTAAGAAATATAAATAAGCTGTAATCCCTCTCCCTGCTCCCTTTGCTCCCTGCTCCCCCGCTCACTTCACAGTAACATTTATTTTTGTCCAGGTACTTATTCCCATCTAAAACGTTAGTATTATTGAGATAATTTATAGATGGGTACTTCTATCAACATTTTTTAAATTACTCCAAGTATCCTAAATTTTTAGTTTTTATGCTGAAAGCAATAAGGGAATAAAGAATACAAAAAATGTCTTAATTCTATTCCCTTGCTAGTTTTCTAACGACAGGTTTTAAAATTCATCGGTGTATTAGAGTTACATTTTTTATTAGCTTCTCTTTCAGCAATAATTGTGTCTAAATTAGGTCTTCCTGTTAGAGAAAGTCTGAACTTTGCCCAAATTCCATACACCCAATTAGCAATTTTTCCTACTACGGGAATTTTGGTTATAGCATAAATCCAACCCATTCCCAGAACTTCATAAACATAACGAAATGCTTCAATATCTGTCAAAATTGTTCCGTTGGATGAAATAGCGTGAATTCTTCCCATTGCTGTTTCATAATCAATCCCAGAATGGTCATCAGGATTATAATTATTATCAGCAATATCAACTAATTTTACTAGACCTCTTCCTGCATCTTTTTTCTGTAAAAATCGTACCTCTCTCATACATAAAGGACAATCTCCATCATAAAGTAACTTAACTTTCCAAGATGATTCTAGAACTTTTTGATTTTCTTTTTGTGTAGAATTTTTCATGATTTTTGCGTTTATAAAAGTGTTTAAAAAATTAATTTTGATTAGCGGATTTAAAACGACCAACTAAGAAATTTCTTTGACGAAGATGCTTAGTTTTTCGTCCTGAAACTCGTTTGCGCCACATTTTAAAACTTGAAGACTTCATCTCCCTTCGCATCAAAGCAATTACCTCTTTTTCTGAAAGACCATATTGTAATTCAATGGCAGCAAAAGGTGTTCTATCTTCCCAGGCCATTTCAATAACACGGTCAATAATTTCTGAGTCAAGTTCAGATATTTTACTCATAAATATAGCCTCCCGAATAGTTTATGAAAGTTTGCCAGTTGTTCGTTTAGAAAACAACAAAAATTTGCTACGAAAAGAATGAAACTGTTTTTCAATAATTTCTCGTTGGTTAATCAGATAAATGCTAACTAAAGTCAAACTTACCCCAACCCATTGCCAAGTTGTTAAAACTTCATTGAAAAATAAATTAGCAAAACTCAAAGCAAAAACAGGAGTTAAAAAAGTTAAAGAACTTAAACTGGTTAAATTTCCCTTTGAGGCTAAATAGAAAAAGATTCCATAAGCGATCGCACTTCCAAAAATAGTAGAATATCCTAAAGATAGCCAACCTTGTACATCAATTCCACTCCACTGATTTGACTCCCAAATTCCTGAAATAAAAAACAAAGGAATTCCCCCTAAGATCATGTGCCAACCAGTAGCAACAACAGGATCAGTATAACGACTAACATAACGAATACAAACCGTTCCGGCAGCCATAGAAAGAGAGGCTAATAACATTAGTAACTCTCCACTATTTAATAAGTCTAAACTATGCAAATTTATAGAAAAACTTTGAGCAAAAAATAAGCTATTAAACCACTCTTGTGGTAATCCAATTAAAGCAATACCAAAAACACCAAAAGCTAAACCAATACTACCCCAAAATCCGATAATTTCAGCAAATAACCAACGAGATAGTAATGCTACTGCTATGGGTTGTGAATCAATAATAACCGATCCTAAACCTGCCCCCGTTCTTGTTAAACCAGCAGCCAAAAATCCTTGGAACATTGCCCCATCTAACAGAGCAAAAATACTAATCCAGAACCAAGCCTTAATTCCCCGTGGTTGCTCTCGTTTTAACCACCATGCCACCAGTAACACGAGGATGCCCGCAGGAACTAAACGAATTCCAGCCATAAAAAATGGGGTAGTTTGTGTTAAAACCCCTTTCATGGCGACCATAGCCGTCCCCCAAAGGAAAAATGGAGCAACCAGCAATAACCAAGAATTGAGGGAACTAGACCGATTCTGAGTTAGGTTCATAAAAGAAATATATTTAATGAGTTGATTGATTATATCTTAACGAATTGTTTAGTTTTATTAAGGATGGTTTTATCCTGATGTCGCCATTCATCCCCATCTTCTCAAAAAGTTGGGGATGAATGGCGACCAGTAAATAAATTGACCGAAGGGAATCCATATAGAAAAAATAGTGGCAATTCTTGAGATTAGCCACTATAATAAAAAAAACTAATTGTTAACTAGATTCTTGATTCAAAGAATCCAATTAAAGATGATTTTAGCTTATAACTGCAAATTGAGGGTTAACTCGTCTCAAGAGATAATAATGACTAACTGGCTGTTAATGCTCAGAAGTCATTACAATTTCTGCTTGAGAGACAGGATTGAAGCGTATGAGCAAGTTAAATCTCCAAAACTAGGCAACTATTCTGACTTAAAAACAAAATCTACTTGTTGTCCCTTAACCTGTTCGATTTCTAATAAATCACAATTAGGAGAAGCATTCAAAAAATCAGGTAAAAAACGTAATGCCTATGAGATGCAGTCCTCTGAATTGCCCTTTTTAAAACAAGCTAGACCCTGGTACAAAAGCATTCATTCTACTGTGCTACAGCAGAATTTGAGACGACTTAAAACGGCTTTTGAAAACTTCTTTGATGGCAGAGGATATCCAAAGTTTAAAACTCGTCAAAGGTTTAAGAGTTTTAGCTATGCTCCCAATCAAGTTAAATTAGAGGGCAACAAAATTTATCTTCCTTCTATCGGTTGGATGAGATTTTTTAAGTCTCGAAATATTCCTGATGGATTTCAGTTAAAGACTGTAACAGTTCGTCAAAAAGCTGATGGTTGGTATATTTCCATTAGAATAGAAAGTAAAGATATTCCTCAGTCAAAGCCGAAAGACTTGGAACAGATCAAGACAGGGGTTGGTATAGATTTAGGTATTAAGAAATTAGTCGCTTTGAGCAATGGAGAGTTGATAGAAAATCCTCAATTTGAGAAGCGACTATCCAAAAGAAAAACTATCAGGCAGCGTAGAGCATCTCGTAAAAAGAGGGGTTCATCTAACCAGAAAAAAGCCTACGCTAAATTAGCCCGTCTTGACCAAAAAATAGTTAACCAAAGAGAGGATTATCAATGGAAAATCGCTCACCACCTTGTTCGTTTAGCTGATGTAATTGTCTTAGAAGATTTGAACATTCAAGGCATGATTAAAAAATGTCGTGCTAAACAAGATGAGAACGGCAAATTTCTGAAGAATGGTCAATCAGCAAAAAGAGCATTAAATCGGTTAATTAGAGACTGTTCCTGGGGAAATCTTACGGAAAAAATCGAGTCTGTAGCTGCGAAGTTTGGCTCTATTTGTTTAAAGGTTAACCCTAAGTTTACCTCGCAAAAATGTTCGCATTGCGGACACATTCAAAAAGAAAACCGCAATAAAGAGCGTTTTTTGTGTCTTAATTGCGGTTTTTTGGCTGATGCCGACGTTCAAGCTTCTGTTAATGTCGGCATTAAAGGACTTAAAACTCTTGGAATTAGTCAATCCAAGCTACTGAGGGTCCCTCAGAAAGTTACGCCCAAACCTGAATTGACAGGTTCTAAAAATAGCGATTCAGCGCGGTCTTGGGGGTTTCCCCCAGGAGCGACTGAATCAAGAAGGGAGATATCAGTCTCGTTGGAGGCTGAGCCTGGGAACCCTCAACAATTAAAATTGTTTGAGTGGGTGAATGGGGAAGCGATTTCCTGTTAGAATCCCCAACTTGAACGAAGTAAGTTGGGGTTCTTCAATATGGAGAAAAGTTAGTTCTCCACATTAAAGATAAGATTTTTTAATTTTGCGACTTCATGGCATGATTATCACGCTATTCCTAATACAATATCGAAGAACCTGAAGTAAATCTAGATTAGGACAAGGTAATCATGAAACGGCTGATTGTTTGCTGTGATGGGACTTGGCAAGATTTGGAAAGTTCCTATCCCAGTAATGTAGTTAAACTAACTCAAGGCATCAAACAGACTGCCGATGACGGAACAGAACAGATCGTTTTCTATGATGCAGGGATCGGCACCGAAACTCAAAAACTGTCAGGAGGTGCAGCCGGCGTTGGGATAGATCGCAATATCCAAGATGGTTATCGCTTTCTCTGTCTCAACTATGTCCCAGGAGACGAAATCTATATGTTTGGATTTAGTCGGGGGGCTTATACTGTTAGAAGTCTAGCCGGTATGATTCACTGTTCAGGGCTGGCAAACCGTCCTAATGTGACCGATGCAGCAGAAGCTTATGAACTCTATCGTAACCGAGACATTAATCCTGCGGATAACCAAGCGGTTGAATATCGAAAAATTCATGGCGATCGCGTTCCCATTACCCTAATCGGTTGTTTTGATACCGTAGGGTCTTTAGGAATCCCTGTTTTACCTCTGTTTAAAATGTTTAAACCCTGGTTAAGTCGCCGTTATGCTTTTTATGACACAACCTTAAACCGAGATGTCCAAAATGCTATACACGCTGTGGCGATCGATGAAATTAGAGAAGTATTCGATGTCACTCTCATGAGTACAAACATCCACGCCAAAAATCAACGACTACTACAAAAGTGGTTCCCGGGGAATCATGGTTGTGTTGGTGGCGGGACTGAAACTACCCGAGGACTCTCTGATGCGGCCTTAAAATGGATGATTGATTCCATTGGGGATCTCGGATTAGGCTTAGAGTTTAACGTTGATGCCATTCCCACAGGAATACAAACCAGTTGTCAATGTAGCTTCGATAATAATCCAGGATTCTTTAAACTGGCAGGAATTAAGCTGCGTGAGGTGGGAGATTCCCTAGATGATCTCCATGAGAGTACCATTAACCGAGTCAAAGATATTGGCGATTATCGACCAAAAAATATCGAAAAATTTATTGACAAGATTATTAAATAAGGATGTTTTCCTAGTCCTAATTTAATCAATCATCAATGAATAAAGCAACCGCAAAATCTGGAAAAAATTCATAGCAAAATTTTACAAAATTGAGCTATGAAAATGTTTTCAACACCAAATTTTCTTCTCAAAAGGAGTCACATTGAAAATGCTAAAAGGACTAAAAATAGCCTTACAAGCGGACACAGGAAAATGGTTTTCTCGGTGTAATAACTGTCAGCAAACGGTGGGCAACAATCCTGATACCATTACTGTTCATATTGACAGTCCCGTTGCCAATCATCCCTATGCCCACTTTGAAGTGGTTGATGTGGGTAACGGTAAAATTGCCCTCAAAGCAGATACCGGGAAGTATGTCGCCCGATGTAACGGTTGTATAGTGGGTGGGGCTTATCCCGACTTTGTTACTGTTCATGTAGATGATCCTTCTTTACCGTGGGCGCAGTTTACCCCTGAACGTTTAGAAAATGGCAAATATGCTTTAAAAGCAGACACAGGGAAGTATGTATCGCGATGTCGAGATTGCTCCCCTAGTTCCGCCTATGCTGATACTGTTACTATTCATATAGACGATCCCAAGAATGCTCCCTACGCCCAGTGGACTGTTAATTATATTCCCTTCTCCTATCTAGACACCTATGATAGTATTCCTGCTGAAAAGGTTGCTGACAAGGTTAATCTGGTTAATAAAGGGGTTTGGACCGATTGGACAGGCTTATTTAAAGAATTGAGGGCAAATCGTCCTATTTTTATCACTCCCAAATTTACCCTAGTTAGTTTATTTCCCGATGTTCAAGAAGTTTTGTCTCGCTCAGAATACTTTTCAGTGAGACTGTTTGCTCCAAAAATGGACCCCGTTTTTGGACCTTGTATGTTGGCAAGAGATAACTCAGAACATAACTGGCGAGATAAGTCTGTTCTGAGAACCATGTTGCAATTGGAAGATTTACCACGGGTTAGGCAAATGGCAGGGGAACTTGCTAAAGCAACCCTAAATCAATCAGCAGCAACTGGTAAAATTGAGGTTTTCAATGGTTTAGGAAAACTGGTAGCCATTAAACTTTGTGGAGATTATTTTGGGTTTCCAGGACCAGATTTAGATACCATGTATCGTTGGGCAAAAACAACCCAAGACGATATGTTTAGAAATTTGACCAATGACCCCAAAATCCACGAAAGTTCTGTGCAATCTGGCCATGAGATGCGTGCTTATTTGAAGAAACTTTTCAAACAAAAGAAAGGGGAAAAATCCACCAGTACTGCCCCCGCAGACGTTTTTGCACGGTTAGCAACGACAAAATTTGCTGATGATGTTTCTTTTAATAAAACCGAAGTCATTAACAACATGATTGTTTTGCTAGTTGGTAGCATTGAAACTACGGCTCAAATTATTACTCAGATACTTGAACAACTGCTGAACCGTCCTGAAATTTATCAAAAAGCCTTAGAGGCAGCGAAAGCGAATGATGACAAGACCTTTGATAAATATGTATGGGAGGCACTGCGTTTAAACCCCTTTACTGTCTTTTTAGTACGTTTTTGTGAAGCTGATTACACTCTAGCTGCCGGAACCCCCAGAGAGACGGTCATTCCCCGTGGCAGTGTTGTTTTAGCCAGTGCTGGTTCAGCTATGTTTGATGAAAACGTCGTCAAAAATCCTGAGCAGTTTTCTATTGACCGTCCTAACTATAACTATATGCACTTTGGTTATGGTAGTCATACTTGTTTAGGAGAACATATTGCAGGAGTTGTGGTTCCTGAAGTAGTCAAACAAATCATGTTACGACCAGGGTTAAGATTGTTGCCTGGTGAAGAAGGCAAAGTTCAATATCAAGGGTATATCCCCACCAGTTTTGTAGTTGCCTATGACGAGTAAAATTATCGTTTTTCCCATTTTAGTCTCTTCTTAAAGTTGACCTGAGTTTAAACTATTTAATCCATTCACAAGGAGTCACAATCATGTCAGATAAAATCAACAAAATTCTGGGTGAATTTAAACAAGTTCTTGGTATTAAAGTTGCCGATAGTGCCATCGGTGACAAGAAAGTTAAAAAGCGAGCTAAAAAAAGCATTGTTCAACGTCAGGAACCAAAATTTGATAAACCTCTTGATAAATTACGTAAAGTAACTGGAAAATTAGTCTTTACCGATACCAATAAATCCTTACACAACATGGTCATCGAATTATGGGACAGAGATATTGGTCGTCCAGGGGATTATTTAGGAACAGGAATAAGCGACAAAAATGGTAACTTTGAAATTTATTACGATCCTTCTCAAGCAGGGTTTTTCGACACCCCAGATTTAGAATTAAGATTACTGGACAGTAAAATTAGTTTTGATCAGGATAATGAACCAGTTCCTGCTTATCGTATTGCTTATATTATTAAAGGACCTGATAATGTCAAGCAAAAAGAATATGATTTTGGAACTTGTAGCGTCCCCTATTGGATTTATAAACCCGATAGTCATTTTGCTCGCCTCTTTTTCAGTGAGTTAGAAGGAACCCCCGATGATTATTCAGTGGGACGAACACTACAAGGTTACGATGCTGCCGGTGCTTTAGTTCCTATTAAAACCAAGCATGTCATTACTCATACCCTTAACCCCAATGAACTGACGTTATCAGAAATTCAAGCTGCTTATCCCCCTAATTTAACTATTAAATTAGACCAAGAAACCCCAGGTTACAGTCGTAGTGATGAATATTTTGTGTCACGGGTTCTTAATGGGATGAACCCCCGTTTGTTGAAGCGAAATAAAACCAATCCTAATCTCTTCAAAACAGAATTTAATTGGGATGACTACGAAAAAGATGATGACCACGATCTTAATAATGTGGAAGCCTTTTTTGAATTGCAAGGGAATAATTTAGTTCCCACTGCTATTAAAATTAAAAGTCGTTATCCTGATTCTATTGCGCCCCATTCTCCCTTAAAAGATGCGGTTACTTATACTCCCAATGATGGAGAAAAATGGGAGCAAGCGAAACGTATTTATCGTACCAATAGTTTCTTTGCAGCAGAAATGATTGAGCATTATATTAAAGCTCATTTACAAATGGAACAATATACCATTGCTGCTTTTCGTAACTTACGCAATAGTCCCATTCGTTTACTATTAACCCCTCATATTAAAAATTTGGTTAATATTAATCAACGAGCCGATGAAGTGTTAGTATCCCCCACAGTTGGTTTAGTCACTACCAATGGACCTTTAACCCCTGGTTCAGTGGTACAAATTTGTAAAGAAAGTATGGGAACCTTTGATTGGAAAGGTTGGAAACCCCGTCAACCTCTTTGTGAAGCCCATACTTTTGCAAAAATTGCTAATCTTTATTGGCAGGTATTAACAGACTATATTGATGAATTTTTTGAAGATTATCAAGAAGATATCCTCAAAGAATGGGTAGAAATTCATCGTTTTTCTGATGATATAGTTGAACATAGTGTTGCCTATGAACCCCATCAACCCTCTGACTCTGCCCCAGATCCTGATTATGATTGGTATGATAACAATGAGCTTGATAAGCCAGATATTCCCAGAACAACGGTTAATGGTACTGTAAAGGCAACACGAGCAATCACCACATCAGATGAACCCAACGAGACAGATATTCAAAACTTAAAAGAATTATGTCGTTATGTGATTTATCACATTACCTTATGGCATTCTTGGGTTAATGATTCTCAAGCAGATGAAGGAGGGGAAATTTTCTACAGTTCCTTAGCCCTCCGTAATGGTAGTTTTGGTAGTGAGGATGATCCTAATATTGCTCCCCCTATTTTAGAAGCTACCAATGTTGTCTATATGGTCAATGTTCTGACTGCTATTAAATATGGCTATATTCTCAAAAATGAGGATGACGATATACCCGAAGAATTCAGAACCACTTTGTCAAGTTACAAAGATCAGTTTGCTGATTTAAACTACGATATTGGTAACATCAGAGCCTTGATCAATATTTAAGTTTACAAGCGAATTTCTTTTAAATGTTTACGGGGTTCATAACTGCGACTATCACGAATTTTCTCATAATAGGTTCGTTCTGTTTCAGTAAGATTTTGAGGGGTATCAATGGTAATTTTAACCAGTTGATCCCCTCTCCCTTTTTTCTGGTTAACCCATCCTTTCCCTCGTAACCTTAAGGACTGGCCAGAACGAATTCCAGGGGGAACTTTAACCGTTACAATACCATCAGGTGTGGGTACGTCTATGGTAGTCCCTAATACCGCTTCATCAGGGGTTATAGGTACTTCACACACCAAGTTATTCTCTTCAAAGGTAAAAAAGTTATGGGGAGTCAGTTCCACATTCAGATACAAGTCTCCTCTATTTTGACTATAAGGACTACTTCCCCCTTTCCCTCGAATACGTATACGACTACCATTTTTTGCCCCTGCTGGAATTCGCACATCAATGATCTCATTACCTAAATTAATGCGTTTTTGAACCCCACGGAACGCCTCAGAAAAAGTCAGTTTTAAGCTTGCTTCTCGGTTCGGGGCAGGGGTTTGATTACCATAACCACCACTATATCCACCATAACCTGTTCCTGGACTACCATAACCATAACTTCCGGTTCTCTGTCCACCTGGGGTAGAAAACTTTCCTAATAATTCATTGATAAATTCTTCAAAGTTACCATACTGACTAAAATCAAAGTTCCCCATATCTACGTTAGCACCGGCACCGGGCCAAGTGCTTTGACCTGCTTGTTTCCAATATTGGCCAAACTGGTCATATTTCTTGCGTTTTTCGGAATCAGATAACACTTCATACGCTTCGCTGATCTCTTTGAAACGTTCTTCAGCTTGTTTGTCATCAGGGTTTCTGTCAGGATGATATTTAACCGCTAATTTGCGGAAGGCTTTTTTGATCTCATCTGCGCTGGCATTTTTATTGATGCCTAAGGTAGCATAGTAATCTTTGTAGTCCATATCTCCTGTGGGATTATCCTAAAAAAAATTTTCCCTTATATCAATGATAATCTCTATCGTAGCAATTTTCATTTACATAGATTAAACATGAAAATTGTTTGACTTCCCATAGTTCATAAAAATATAGTCACATAAGACATATCCTTATTTTGCCGGTATTACCCTGACTGGGTGAACTACAACGCCCTCTATCCCATCGCCAAAAGCATTTGGGACTGCTTTTCTCATAATGTTCAACGAACCGTTGACATCGGCATTGATTAATTTTCTTTTGCCAGTGCGATACAAACCTCTATTTACTCTTTTCCCAGAAAAAGTTACTTGATTTTTTTGACCTTTCTGATAAACAGGGAGCGGGTCATTATCCAGAAATGAAGCTTTAGATGTATAAGATTCTTCGGTAATAATTACCTTTATTCCCACCATCTCTGCTTTATAACATAACATTTCTATGAGCTTATTATAGGGAATAGATACAAAATTTTGGTTATTTCTTTTCCCTAAGTTAATCTTCTGTTTCCAGTCAGTATTGTGACCAATAATCAGAGTTCCTATTTTTTGATGAATGAGAGTATCAATAATCAAACGAGATGCTTTGTGGAGATAATCATTGATCTTGAATTCTCTTTTATTACAAAGTTTTTTTAGTTTCTGGCTTGATTTATTTTCTTTCAAAAGAGATTGTAAGTCGCTTTTAACTTTGTTATAGTATTGATTGATGGATTTTAACGGTCTGCCATTTATCAAGAGCGGTTTAATCCCGGCTTGATTGAAAGTTAATGTAGCTAAATTGTTTAAACCTATATCAATACTAGCGTAACTATTTTCCTCTAACTCGTATTGTTTTTTATCTGCTTCATAAATGACCTCAATTACATAATGGTTAAGTCTAGGAACAAGACGAACTTGTTTGATTTTTGAAGTTTCTACCTTGGTTTTCAGGTAAATTGCAGTCTGACTGGGATGAATGATCCCTTGTTTAAGTTGTTTTTTGCTGATAGCTTGCCCTGTATAAACCACCACATTTCTACCCTTGACTTTGTGTTTATATCCAGGGATACGAGGACGGCCTTTAAATTTTGATGGTGTTTCTTTGTAAGCTAAATTAGACTCCTTGAAACTTATCCAGTTTCTGTGAAGTATCATCAAAGTTTGTTGAGATACTTTAGCTGGCATAGCTTTATAGTCTAATTGAGATTGCAGGGTTTTCTGAATGTCATGATAGTTACGATAAGTGTTTTCAAATATAAAAGACTGACGAACTAAATAATTAGCATAGTTATAGAGATTTTTAGACAAGAAACATAGTCGGTCAATCTCAGGATAAAACCGATGATTTTTTTTAATAATATGTCTCTCAACTAATCTCATAAGTTAAAGAGTAAAAATGTTGTTTAATTACCAAGCACACAAGTGATTGATTAATTTAGGAGAAAGAGGGAGTCCCCTGGATTTCAGAGTAGGTTTCATTGTACCATTAAAGGTACCAGCAGAGTCATTAATTTTTGTCAAGGAGGCTGTAGTTAAGTACAAAATAACTGAACATATTTATCCTGATTTGACTATATATGACTAT
>NZ_JASJEB010000158.1 GCF_030064895.1 Crocosphaera sp.
AGCATCCCATTTTTGCCAAAAACTTATTCTTGGAGTTTGACGGGGAGAGGGGGAGATGGGGAGACGGGGGGAAATTAATCAGATCAACTATTATCAATCAAGGACAATTTGCAACTTTGGGATGCTCCCCCCAAAAAAGCAGCCACCAATCAACATCAAGTCAACTTTCCTGATTTTAAAGTGTCTTAGAATTTAACTATCAAGTTATTCAATTAAACCGTTTACATTGGCGAGATTTTTTAACACAATCTAACCCCGTTTCATCTGCTTTAATGGCTAAAATGAACATGGATGCTAAAGAAAGAGCCAAAGTTAAAGCAGAATGTCTTCGTCTACTGGTAACATTAAAACTAGACCCTGCTAGAATGCAATTAATTTCTGGTTTTATAGATACTTATCTAACCTTAAACCCATCAGAAGAAAGAGACTTTCAACAAGAACTTAATACCTTTAGTCAACCCACACAGGAGCAAGTTATGCAAATTACTACAAGTTGGATGCGTCAAGGAATTGAACAAGGAATTGAACAGGGAATTGAACGAGAAAAAGCCTTAGTTATTCGTCTTCTTGAACGAAAAATAGGACAGATTCCACCCACCATAAAAACAGAGATTAATACTTTAAATATAGAGCAAATAGAAGCATTAGGAGAAGCATTATTAGACTTTTCTAATCTTGATGATTTAATTAATTGGTTGAATAATTAATCATCATCTCTTAAATAAGAATAAATAAATTGTAGGGTGGGCAAATCGTAAAAATTATTAAATTGACATAAGAATAGATTAACTTTGCCCACTATCAAGTCATCAAATAGAATTAAAAAAATTTAAAGTTCCTAATAATTTTAATTACCTCTACCTGATGATATTTTTGCTTCCTTTTATACTCAATGAAAATGTTAAGTAAAGGCCATATTTTTATAGTAACCAGTAAACATTAACAATTATATTAAATTAATTAGTGATTTTTAAATATTTTGTCTATTTTCGTGGTAAGATTTTTACTTTTTATCTCTCCTGCTATGACAAGAAAACTAGCAAAATACTAATATTTTTTTAAGATGCTAAACGTTATAATAAAAGTAAAAATTAACCTCATTGATATTAGGAAAAATTACAAATGATAGTCAATAATCTAGAGAACCTACAAGAATTAATCGAAAAAGTCAAAGCATCTCAAGAAAAATATGCTACGTTTAGCCAAGAACAGGTAGATCATGTCTTTAAAAAAGCTTCCATTGCTGCTAATTCTGCGAGAATTCAATTAGCAAAAATGGTAGTACAAGAAACAGGAATGGGCATCGTTGAAGACAAAGTAATTAAAAATCATTTTGCTTCTGAAATCGTTTACAATAAATATCGAGATGCTAAAAGCTGCGGTGTCATCGAATTAGATGAATCCTACGGCTTTCAAAAAATAGCTGAACCATTGGGAATTATTGCAGGTATTGTCCCTACAACTAACCCCACATCCACAGCAATTTTTAAAGCCTTATTAACCCTAAAAACTCGTAACGCGATCATTTTTTCTCCCCATCCCAGGGCTAAAAAATGCACTATTGAAGCAGCAAAAGTTATCTTAGAAGCAGCAATAAAAGCAGGATGTCCAGAACATATAATTGGTTGGATAGATGAACCTAGCATTGAATTATCCCAAGCTTTAATGCAGCATCCTGACACTAAATTAATTTTAGCAACTGGTGGCCCTGGAATGGTTAAAGCAGCCTATTCTTCCGGTCATCCTTCCCTTGGTGTGGGTTCAGGAGATACCCCCGCAGTCATCGATCAAACAGCAGATATTAAAACAGCAGTTTCTTCAATTATTCTCAGTAAAACCTTCGATAATGGCATGATTTGTGCCTCGGAACAAGCAGTGATTGTGGAGGATAAAGTCTACGAATCAGTTAGAGAAGAATTCCAAGAAAGAGGGGCTTATTTTTTAACAGCAGAAGAACGAGAAAAATTAGGCAAAACCGTTATTATTAATGGTAAATTGAATGTAGCAATTGTTGGTCAACCTGTGACAAAAATAGCAGAGATTGCAGATATAAAAATACCTGAAGGTACAAAAGTTTTAATCGGTGAAATCGAAAAAATTGGTTATGATGAGCCATTTTCCTACGAAAAACTTTCCCCTATTTTAGGGATGTATCGGGGGAATAATTTTGAGGATGCAGTAGAAAAAGCCTATCAATTAGTAGAATTTGCTGGCCGTGGTCATACAGCAGCATTGTATACCGCTCCCGATAATCATGAACATATTGAATACTTTGAGAACAAGATAAAAGTAGCTAGGGTACTGATTAATATTCCTACATCTGTTGGTGCGATTGGTGATCTTTATAACTTCCGTCTTGACCCTTCTTTAACTTTAGGATGTGGTAGTTGGGGAGGTAATTCTATTGCTGGAAATGTTAATATTAATCACCTATTAAATATTAAAACCGTCTCAGAAAGAAGAGAAAATATGCTTTGGTTCCGAGTTCCTCCCAAAGTTTATTTTAAATACGGTTGTTTGCCCGTGGCATTAAAAGATTTAACAGGGAAAAAAAGGGCATTTATTGTCACCGATAAACCTCTTTATGAGTTTGGAATAACTGAAGAAATGGAACAAGTTTTAGAAGAAATGGATATTAAATATGACATTTTCTACGACGTTGAACCAGATCCAACTTTAGCCACCGTAAACAAAGGTTTAGCTTTAATGAATAGCTTTGAACCTGATGTTATTATCGCCATTGGTGGCGGATCTCCGATGGATGCAGCTAAAATTATGTGGTTAATGTACGAACATCCAGAAATCGAATTTGAAGGGTTAGCTATGCGGTTTATGGACATTCGTAAACGGGTTTATGAGTTACCGGCATTAGGAGAAAAGGCGATGATGGTGGCTATTCCTACCACATCAGGAACAGGATCAGAGGTGACACCTTTTGCAGTAGTAACGGACGAAAGCACAGGTATTAAATATCCTTTAGCTGACTATGCTTTGACCCCAAATATGGCTATTGTTGACCCTAAATTAGTGATGAATATGCCGAAAGGTTTAACCGCTTTTGGGGGAATTGATGCCTTAACCCATGCCTTAGAAGCCTATGTTTCTGTGTTCGCAACCGAGTTTACCAATGGGTTAGCATTAAAAGCCATCGGACTGTTATTTGACTATCTTCCCAGTGCCTATAAAAATGGTGCTGCTGATAGCAAAGCTAGGGAAAAAGTACACTATGCAGCGACTATTGCAGGTATGGCTTTTTCTAATGCTTTCTTAGGAATTTGTCACTCCTTAGCCCATAAATTAGGATCTACTTTTCATATTCCTCACGGGTTAGCTAATGCGCTGATGATTTCTCATGTTATCCGTTATAACAGCACCGATGCACCTTTTAAACAGGCCATTTTCCCTCAATATAAATTCCCCAATGCCAAGTTCCGTTATGCACAGATAGCTGATTATTTGCACCTTGGGGGAGACAGTGAAGACGAAAAGGTAGAAAAATTAATTGAAGCAGTAGAAAACCTAAAACGTGAGGTAGATATTCCTGCCACTATTAAAGACGTACTTGGAGAAAAAGATCAAGAGTTTTATGAGTCTTTAGAAGTGTTAGCAGAACAAGCATTTGATGATCAATGTACAGGGGCAAACCCTCGTTATCCTTTGATGAATGATTTAAAGGATCTTTACATTTTAGCCTATGCTGGTAAAGATAAAAATGTTGAGTCGAATGGTTCCAAAAAAACTGAACTAATTAAGGCTTAAAAAGCAGCTAATAACGCCTGTTATCGTATTGTTTTAGTTTCTAATTCTTAGTATCAAAACTCCGTAGGGTGGGCAATACCCACCTTACAACTATTTTTCGTTTCTGCTGATGTTTAGGGTTAGTCTTTTTTTATAAACAACAAAATGATTTCTAAATTCTGGTGTTAGAATGAAGAAAGGAAGGTGAATGATCAAGCATAATAGTATTTAATCAGGAAAGAAAAATGAGATTTATTAATCCTAAAACAGATTATGCGTTTAAAAAAATTTTTGGTTCCAATCAAAGTAAGGAAATTTTAATCAGTTTTTTAAATGCAATTTTATATCATGAAAAAGAGGTTATTCAAGATTTAGAAATTTTAAATCCTTACTCTCCAGGGGCAAGTTTTGGGTTAAAAGATACTTATTTAGATGTTAAAGCAAAACTAGACAATGACACAACAGTTTTAATTGAAATGCAAGTGTTAAATAAATATGCTTTTGATAAAAGGGTTATGTATAATGCAGCTAAAAGTTATGCCAATCAATTAGACTCAGGAGAGAGATATATTTTACTTAATCCTGTCATTGCTTTAACTATTGTTGACTTTATTATGTTCGATAATAATACAGAAATTATTAACTCATTTGTCTTTCAAGAAGAAAAGCAGAAATTTGTTTATAATGAAGAAATTAAGTTAGTGTTTTTGGAATTAAGGAAGTTCAATAAATCATTAGAGGAGTTAGAAACTATTAGTGATAAATGGATTTACTTTATCAAAAATGCCGCAGAATTAAGAGAAAAACCGGCTGATTTTCAATCAGTTTCCGCATTAAATCAAGCACTAGAAATTGCTAATCTTGCTGGTTTAAATCGAGAGGAATTAGAAGAGATACAAAATCGAACTATTTGGTTAACTGACCAAGAAGGAATTACACTATATGCACAAGAAAAAGGTCGAGAAGAAGGCATAATTGAGGGTAAGATAAAGGGGAAAATTGAATTAATTATTACATTACTGCAACAAAAATTAGGCGAAATTTCTTTAAAAAATCGTCAAAAAATAGAAACACTATCTAGTCAAGAAATAGATGTTATCATTGCTAATATTTTTAATATTAATAGTTGGGAAGATTTAGAGAATATGTTAAATACAAATCAATAAAATATTTATATTTAAGAGCATTTTATCCACTAATTCGCAGCATCAAATACTTGTTGCGCTGTTAAATTAAACTCAGGAAAAATAGAAGAAATAAGGATATCATTACCTCTAAATTGTTGTACTTGATATTCTTCATCAACCAATTGATAAATAGAAATAGTTGGTTGTTTTGGATCACCAATATAACGTTTTCCTCCTAAGCCTAAATAATCAAAAATCCAATATTCAGCTATCCCTAAAGCTTCATAATCAATCAATTTATGTCCATAATCATAACCCCAATTTGTACTAACAACTTTTATCACCAAGGGAACAGTTTTTCCTTGGGTAATAGTTGATCTGGTTTTCCACAATGGTTCATCATTTAAGTTAGATTGATCAAGAATAAGTACATCAGCGTTGTAAGCAGATTTATTAGTATCTAGAGGTTTAATTAAAGCTTGTTTGGGTATCAGATAAGGAAGTCCAAGTTTTTCGATTTGTATAGCTAATTCCATCATAATAAAGCTAATTACTTCTTCATGATTTCCTATTGGTTGCATTTCAAAAATTGCCCCATCGTGTAATTCATAACGTCCGAAACCATCGGGATACCAGTCCCAAAATTCCTCTAGTGTTATTGGTTGAGTAATCGTTTTAATCATAATTGATTAGTTATTAGTTGAAAATTTTACAGTTGTCCTAATTCTCGCAATTTAGCTTCTAATTCTTTAACTTTAGCCTCAGCATTTTCCGCCCTTTGTTCAGCTTTTTTAGCCCTTATTTCTGCCTCTTGTTTCAATTTTCCTAATTCTACATAAGTTAAAAAAGGTTCATCGTTTGGGCTAAATATTTGTAGATTATTATCAGTAATTTCAAAGCGAACTTTTAAACGGGGGCTAATCCATCCGTCCATTATTTCAATTAAATTTAAACTATTTTCTACTCTTATCCAACCACAAAGATCAACTTTATCAGGATCATATACATAATATTCTTCTACCCCATAGCGATTATAAAACTCAAATTTTTGGCTCATTTCTGCTAACGTATTACCAGGGGAAAGTATTTCAAAAACAACTTGCGGAGAGATGTTATTTTCTTCCCATTGTTTATAGGAACCCCTATCACCTTTCGGACGACCAAATACTACCATAACATCGGGTGCGCGTCGTAGTTTATTATTACCCTTAAGGGGATACCATAACAAGTCACCAGCGACAAAAATATTAGGATTATCTGCAAATAATAACTCTAAGTTTTCTTTAATGGTAACAATTAAGCGAAATTGTTTAGTATTATCGGCCATAGGTTGACCATCACTATCAGGATAGATAATATTGTTTTCAGTTTGGTTAGTTATCTGCTGTACCATCTTTTTGATATTTTTTTGATAACATTAACTGTATTATATCTTAAATATTCTATAGCAATCAGGTTTTAGTTATGAGAAAATAAGTTTTCTGGGTTTAACAGTGTTAAACCCCTACGGAATTTTTATGTTATGTTTAATTTTCCTAAATTACTTCAGGTGGGCAAAGTTTTCTAAGATATAGTAAGTTTAAATATATAGCCATACGCATTAATTTTAGGACATTTTATTTATTTCTGTTGCCTGTTCCCTGTTACCTGTTCCCTAAAACAAAAATATATGTTTCCTAACCATTTTTTGTAATGCTATAGCTTTTCTCGGACTCATGATGTACACCTAATATTTAACTCCGAACTCCGAACTCCGAACTCCGAACTCCCAAAACTCTCTATTTTCCCCACCCTAGAAGTTTATGATCAATTGGCTTAAAAAAATCTGGAATTGGCTGAAAAGTCTCTTTAATACTTCTTCTGACGCTATAGAAACCGATGATACTCTTTCTCAACCCAGTTTATCTGATGCTGAGTACGAAAGTGTCTTATTTGCTTTGCTGGCAGCAATTAAAAAAGGAAGGTCTTGGGGCAGTTGTCAAGGGTTTTTAATAAGTCGTAATATCAAACCTGATCAATTAGCAGAATGGATAGAAAAGAAAAGTTTAGAATGGTTCGATAATAAAGATAATTATCAACAATTAGGGCAAGATTTAGAAGAATTGAGCAATATTGCGTCAGGAAAATTGGGCAATATTGCTAGAAACGTGAGTTCGGAGTTTGGAGTTAGGGGTTCGGAGTTTGGAAATTTTCAAGAGAATAATCTACAAAATACAGAATCAAACCGAATCCCATCAGAAACAAAAAATACAACCCCTTCTCAAACAACAACAGATAAGGTTCAAACACTTATGAATCAAAACGAAAATTTAGAATTATTTGAATTAGGACTTCAATATATTGAAGAAGAAAACTATCAAACTTCTCTTGATGTTTTTGAGCAAATGATTTCGATCGATCCGAACAATATGGATGCTTGGATTCAAAAAGGAATTGTCCTTGAAAAATTAGGTCGCTATACAGAAGCAATAGAAGCAAATAATAGGGTTATTTCCTGTTATCCAAATTCTCAAAAAAATCAATCTGAGAAGAATATTGAGAAGATAGTTAAATTTGAAGTAGATAACTATCCTAATTGGTTTGAACAAGGGATAGCTTTAGATAACTTAGGAAGGTTCGATGAAGCGATCGCATCCTATGACAAGGCTTTACAGTTGAAACCAGATGATTATCTAGTTTGGTATAACCGAGGGGTAGCTTTAGATAACTTAGGAAGGTTCGATGAAGCGATCGCATCCTATGACAAGGCTTTACAGTTGAAACCAGATTTATATCAAGCTTGGAAAAGCCGAGGGAGAGCTTTATATAACTTAGGACGGTTCGATGAAGCGATCGCATCCTATGACAAAGCATTACAGTTGAAACCAGATTATTATGAAGCTTGGAATAACCGAGGGGTAGCTTTATGTAACTTAGGACGGTTCGATGAAGCGATCGCATCCTACGACAAAGTATTACAGTTGAAACCAGATTATTATGAAGCTTGGGGTAATCGAGGGATAGCTTTACGTCAGTTAGGAAGGTTGGATGAAGCGATCGCATCCTATGACAAAGCTTTACAGTTAAAACCAGATGATCATCAAGCTTGGAATAACCGAGGGGTAGCTTTATGTATAGCAGTCGCCAAAGCTATTAGGACATTTTTCTGTTCCCTGTTCCCTGTTCCCTGTTCCCTTAAAATATAATTTATGTGTCCTAACTAGCCTGTCTATTGCTATAACTT
>NZ_JASJEB010000061.1 GCF_030064895.1 Crocosphaera sp.
TGCTGTTTCAATCCCTCATAAGGATTAATAATAGTTGAAACTTAGTGTCGCTAATCTTCATAAGAAAAAGTAATGTTTCAATCCCTCATAAG
Organism: Crocosphaera sp.; assembly: GCF_030064895.1. Lineage (GTDB taxonomy): Bacteria > Cyanobacteriota > Cyanobacteriia > Cyanobacteriales > Microcystaceae > Crocosphaera. The sequence continues at coordinate 93 of NZ_JASJEB010000061.1, forward strand.
GATTAATAATAGTTGAAACAAGATATCTTGTAATTCTTCATCGGTTATTTTGTCAGTTTCAATCCCTCATAAGGATTAATAATAGTTGAAACCAAAATTTCACCATGAAAGCTTTAGTTCGGGATCGGTTTCAATCCCTCATAAGGATTAATAATAGTTGAAACGAGCAAAGTTACACCGTTCCTTTCGGAACAGACGGCACGAAGTTTCAATCCCTCATAAGGATTAATAATAGTTGAAACATGAGTGGCCCAATTCCTTCCCAGAAAGGGATAAGTTTCAATCCCTCATAAGGATTAATAATAGTTGAAACTCAGGAGGAGAAGAAGGAGGCGGTGGATTATCCTGAGCAACGTTTCAATCCCTCATAAGGATTAATAATAGTTGAAACAATTGCCCAAATAAAGAAGGAAGCAACGATAGCAGGTTTCAATCCCTCATAAGGATTAATAATAGTTGAAACCAGATAGTTTTTCATGATTATCTAATAATTTCTCATGTTTCAATCCCTCATAAGGATTAATAATAGTTGAAACATTACTACAAAATATATTATTTTAATTCTTAAGTTTCAATCCCTCATAAGGATTAATAATAGTTGAAACTGCGGTACACTGAAAGCCATATATTATGCGGTTTTCAAGGTACGTTTGCGCTTCTGACTCAAAAAACTGGACTTGACGCATATCAATCATAACATAAAATCGCTGAAACCCTGATTGTGACTGGTGCGCTTGAGGTTGATATAGGAAAACAGTATTCTTAGCTTTGCCTAATCAGGGTTTGACGGTGTTTTGATGGGTGAATCAAATTCTACACCTACCCTAAAGCGCAAAAATGCTCAAACGACAAAAATAGTATTATCCCTTGGCATTTCTCCACCAATACGTTCAATTTTACCTTGACAACACTTACAAAGAAAGTAAAAACGAATACTATCAGTATCAGCTTCAATTAATTTACTTAAACGTTGTCTGAGCTTAGCATATTGAGTTTCAGTTAAATCACATTCAAAAATACTATATTGTACCCATTGGCCATAAGATTTCAGGATGCTATGAATTTTAGTTCGGCGTTTATTTTCAGTGATATCGTAACTAACTAGAACAAACATAATAGTTTATAGTGAATAGTTGATGGTGAATAGTTAGGAGAAATATTATTTAAGAATTAATGGAGGATATTTATCCGTTTCTCCCATAAGATATTTAGCCATTAGGCGAGCTTGCCATTCAAAAGATTCTTGATAAGTACATTGTCTTTTAAAAACGGGATGTTTGAATTTTGCTTGTTTCTTTTGTTCATAAAGTCTTAAAAATTTTTTTAAACTTTCTTTGTTTAGGAAAACAGCTTTACTGACAGATTCTTGTTCAAAATCTTCAGGTTTAAGAAGTTCATGATTAATGATATTCAGAACAACCGCATCAACAATCAAAGGACGAAATTCCTCCATCAAATCTAAAGCTAAAGAAGGACGACCATAACGTTCAACGTGCAAATAACCCAAATAAGGATCAAATCCAACAATATTAATAGCACTTTGAATATCATGACGCAGTAAAGAATATCCTAAACTAAGTAAAGCATTAATCGGGTCAGTAGGTGGGCGACGATTTCTATGAGTAAATTGAAAATTTCTGTTAGTAATTAACTGATCAAAACTACCAAAATAAGCAGCACTACCGGCCCCTTCTAAACCTCTTAAGGAATTAATAGAAGTCGTTTCGTTAATAGGAGCGATCGCTTGTTCAATTGTAGTAATACTTTTACTGAGATCAAGATGTTCATGATTACGTTGACGACGCATCAAACTATTACGATAGTTTTTGAGTTTACCCCTAACAAAACCTTGAACTAAATGAATCGCTTGCTCCGATTCACCAGCAGCTTGCCATTGAGCTTTTCTAACAAAAATGTTCTTAGTAACTTCAGGTTCAAGTCTTCCTAAATACTTTCCTGTTGCCGTTAGAAAACTCAGAGGAATATGTCTTTCTAACATTTCTCTAACAACAGCTGGTGATACCGTTGCACGTCCTAAAATAACAACACCATCGACCTTTAATAAAGGAATATCTAACAGCTTTTTCTTATCAGCTTTGATAACCAAACGTTCATCAGTTTTGCCGATGAAAGCATCTTCTTGTGTAATGTAAGCAGTACCCATTTTAGTTAATAGTGAATAGTGAATAATTGATAATTTATCGGTTTAACTTTCTTCTCGATAAGTTTTGACTTTTTTGACAGCTTGAGGTAAACAATAAGTATAAAGACTACAGCCTTTACATCGTTTTGTATAATTAGCTTGAGGCATTTTGCCAGTTGTCATCATGGTTTGAATAGCATTAATAGTCATGATAGTTTGTTGTCGTAAAGATTCAGAAATAGGGACTTCTTGACGTTGATGAGAATGAGCATAATAAATATATCCTGTATTAATAGATTGTCCTGTCATTTCTTCTAAACAAAAAGCTTGAGCGCAAACTTGTAATTCATCATTATCCCATTGACCTTTTTTCCCTCTTTTATATTCAATGGGATAAAGTTGACCATCAATTTTTTCAATTAAGTCTGATTTACCGATAAGTCGATAACGTTCAGACTTCAACCAAATTGCCCTAATTTGATAAGTTTCACCTCGATTTTCTTCACTATTTGTATGAACTCGTTCATGCAAAGTCGTTCCTTCAATGGTATATTGATTATCAATGAATTCCGAAGCACAAAACATCAGCCAACAACGATGATGACAATAAGCGTAATGGTTAAGAGAAGCAATGGGAATATAGTCTGTCATGATAGTTAATTGTTAATTAATAAAAAGATAATTATAGAAGTTTTATACTCAACAGAAAGTTTAATTAATAAGTCTTCTTGTCATTCCCATTCCCATAGTTGTTTTCCGTCCAACGCCACAATAAAGTGCATAATCAGCTAACACATTAAAGTGTTTTATTTGTAAACAGGCAACCTCTCCTAATAGTCGATATTGAACATTGCCAATACAACCAATAAACTTACTACGATAATCGGTAAAAATTTCAGTTTTAATGTCAAAATAACTAGGAAATAAACTATCTATTTTTAGGTCAGTTATTTTAGTACTACTATACTTATTCCATCTGTTTAAGAGACTTTTAAATACTGATTCAGGAGTAGGAAAAGGAGTATCATATTTTCCTTGACGAAAAGCAGTAGGGGTAGCAAAAATGAATTTAAAAGTTCGTTCTGTTTCTGAACCTTGTTCATATAATTGTTGATAAGGACAAGCATTTGCCCAAGGTTGAGTTGATTGAGGAGTGCCTAAAATGCTAGTAATTTGTAAATCTGCTGACCCTAAATGCCAAGGTTGATAAGGATTAAGATTTAGCCATAATTGAGTTAATTGACCAAATAATGTGTCATCTAATAAAGAGACTCGAAACCAACAAGAAGCACCAGGAGAAATTGATTTATCGTGAGTCCATTTTAGATTGTTATGATTACCATTTTTTCTTGTTATTTGTAAAGGAGAAAGACTAAATGCTTTATCCGATTGTGAATGGTGTAAGCTGTTTCCTAATTGTTGATCAACATGACTAACTAAAGTGAGAAAAAGTGCGTGTATATGTCTCCCCTTGAGGTAAATAGGTGAAATAGGAGATAAAGGAGTGAAGTTAATGATTAGACTATGAGGCATTTTAGTTGATAGTTGATGGTTAATATAGCACTTCTCATGCTTGTGAGGTACAGAGGTTATCGCTTTGAGGCAGGAGGCAGGGGGCAAGAGTTAGGTGTACCTCATGAGTCCGAGAAACGCTATAGTTAATAGTTAATAATTGAGAATATTAATTTCTTATGTCTTGATTAAGCTATTATTCATATTGATTTACATCAAGAAAATCGATATTCCATATCGACAGGAAGATTAAGTTTTTTATAATATTTACCATTCATAGTTACATTATGAATTAGACTAACAGGAGGCATATTAATCACATCGTAACTAATAACTTTATTTGTAAACATAATATCTAGAGGATTAAGCATATAAGGAAAAGTAAATTGACCCTGGGTTTCTTGAAGACCCTCTAATTTTTCTAAACTAATTTCTGCTTTACTCATCCATTTACCAAGACGAATAAATTTAGGTATTTTCCAGGACCAATTATTGTTATTATTATCTTTTTTTAGAGTTTCTTTTGATAATATAAAACATTCAAATTTGCTTTCCGGTGCAATTTCTTTAGTTCTTCCAAAACTAGGTATATTTTTCTGCGTTTTCTCCATTTTAACATGATAATTATTATTAGCATATTTCCAGGTATTCAGAACTGTACTATGAGAAATTGAACGTCCAGGAGTTACATAAATTCCCTTTTCATTCAGTTTAGTTAAATGTGCTTCATATTTAGGGATTTGAGTAGAACAAAAATAACGATAAGAGTCTTCTTCTGAGACAGTTGTTCCATAGGTTTCATTATCTACTAATCCCAAGGCATAACACAAAGCATAATTATGTAAAATAGGTTCAGTTTCATAAAGTCTTCCTATTTCACGAGTGGCAAAATAAAGACTATCATGGAGTTCAATTTGGCAGCGATAAACATTCATGGTTAATAGTTAATAGTTGATAGTAGGGTGGGCAATGCCCACCTAAACCTTAATCAATTAAATGTTACTTTTGGCTTTTTTCTTCTCAATGTGTTTCTTAAAATATGATTTAGCTTCTTCATTGGCTTTATTAAGAATAGATTTAATACCTTCTTCTGTCCTAGTTAAAGCTTTAACTTCATTTAGTAAAGGTTGAAAATCCTCTCCAATAAAATCAGTATGAACGATAAATTCATCTGACATTAATTCTTGAATTGCTTGAGTTGCTTTATTTATAACTAAATCTTCCTCTAAGGGATCAATTGACTGTACAATATCTTCAGGAATTAGATCATAAATACCTTGAGTCCAACGCAAATTACTGACAATTTCTCCATCGGCACAAATAATACCTAATAATTCATTTCTCACTCGTCCTGTACGGGTTGTTTGTGCGCCATAATGACGAGTTCGTAGAATATTATTAAATACATATAAAAATCCAGCTTCTGTCGGATCTGTTAAAGTAATAATACTAGGAAAAAACACTTGAGGACGAATATGATCTTGTTGATTAATTCGAGAAGTTGTAGTTCCAATTTCTCCATCTAACTTTCCTTTAGTCTTGCCTTTTGCCAGTTCTTTCTTTTCTCCTTTTGCACTCATTGTCCCATTTTCATAGGGTGCATTTAGAGTAAAGGTTTCATGAGAATTATCAAATGATGTAATAGAATAAGCGGTATCTACTACAACTTTTGATTTTTCTGAACCAGAATCACCAATAGCAAAACCGTAAATAATACAATCAGGATTATTCATTGCAAAACGAACGTTATATTCACATTCTTCTGCTGTCATAAAGCCATAATTTCGTAATAATTCTCGACCAACCAAACGTTCTGGGGTTGATTGTTTGCGTTTGAACATTGACAGACGACTGATAGGAGTTTTCTTCTCAATTCCAGCACGAACTTTTGCTTTATTTAACTCTTCATCTGTTTGGAATAAAGGATAAGATTCGGTGACGCGAATTGTGAGAAAGTGAACATATTTTCCCATAGGTTTATAAGGTATCTCACTATGAAAAAATTTAGGATCAATTGTTTTGAGTAAGCACATGATGTTGTCTCCGTAAAATGAATAGAATTGACACAAAAGTATTTAGGTTAGGGAAAGCTTAATAGAGTTAAAAACTTAAGGAATAATTTTCATGATTATTCCTCCTCTGACTCTGAATTATTAGAACTTTTAGAAGTCTTTGTCTCTCCATTAGCTTTACGTTTTTGATAGTTTTTATCATCTTCTAAACGATAAAGAAACTCACAGGTATCACGAATAATATTAAGTTGACGACCAGCTAAACGTGCGCGATCGCCCCCAAAAGCATTTTGAAAAACATCTCTTACAAAGTAGGTAGAAAATTCCATGATTTTTTGTCGTTCTTTGTCTCGTTCTTTCCCTGAAAATATCCAGCGTCCTTCTGCTGTACTAGAATGAACTCGATCCATTAATTTAGAGATTCTTGCTGCAACTAAATGTATTAAAGCCTCTCCTGAACAAATGGAATTATCTGCATTTAAAATAATACTTGCAGCTTCATCAATGGGTTTAAGAATGGCATTTGCTTTCATGGGATAACCTGATTTAGCACGATAAAATTCACGGTATAATAAGGTTAAATTAAGAGGATGATTGAGAGGTGACTTGGACTCTTTAGAATCAGTTAAAGGTAAATTGTTTTCATTTAACATGATAAATTTCTCCTTATTAGGATTAAATTGAATATAAGGATCAAAGCAGGGGTAAAAGTCATAAGCATAAAGCTTAATTTTTCTGATACTTGGTGACTCTATATTTTTTCCTCTTGCTATTTTTTTCAGGTAAGAAAAGACATATAAAGGACTGGTTTCCAAGTCTTTAGCGAGTTCAGCTAATTTTCCCCAATTGGGATCATATCCTCCTTTTCCTTGTTTAGAATTAACATCAAGGTGAATGGTATAAGCAGCAGTTAAAGCATTTAAAGGTGCAGAATTATTTTGCTTATTTTCTGGGTTTTGATAATTTTCTAAGATATAATCTAATCGAAATTTATCCTGTTTTAAGAGTGCCTTAAATGCTTGAGGTGCGCTATCTAAAAAGACTGTTTCAGGAAAGTCTGAACCTTCTTTAAAAGGAGGAATAGGAGATTCAGATACAACCACTTTGATATCTAAAATCATGGGAAATGCTAACCCTAACCATGCCGGCATAATCCATGATTCTGTGTCAGTAGTTTTATTATCTTTTCCCTTTATTTCTGGCGGTAATGCCATAAAATAAAAGGTGAGAGGTTGATCTTCGGGATAAGAAAGTTTAAATATTTTATTTTTTCTGGTTGTATCCTCCAGATGAAAAATATCTAAATTTTGATAATTTTCAAGAGTCAAGTTAGCGGTTTGTTCTTTGTCAACAAAATGATTCCGAATCCCTGTATCAAAACGAGATTGTCTTATTGTTTCATAAGCTTGATGCAAAAAAGTATTCGTTTCTGGGGTACAATAATAAGTGGGATATAAGTAGAGATAACGATATTTAGTTTCTTCAAAATTTTTCCCACTTGATGCAGTTTGACTCATTAAAATTTGTCGTAACATCATTTCAATTCCAGCAATACTATCAATATTTCTTTTAGCATTTGATCCTCCCAACATTTGTTTATTGGTATAAACTTGAGGCGTGAATAAAACAGAAGATTCCATTTGTTCAGTTACTGTATAAGCAGAATGAGAAATTGAGCAGATTAGTTGTTTTCCTCTTCCTGATTTTTTAGCCAGTTGATAACGTTTTAGTTCTTCTAAAAACTTATCAGGTGAGATATTGTTTGTCTCTTGGTTGGGTAACATAATAACTCGTTTTACCCATTCCCGTAAATCGTCCCAACCATCAGGAAGATCATAATTTTCTAAGATAGGATTAATCTTTTGAATCAGATGAATTAATAATTTTTTACAGAGAGGTTTCACATCTTCAATTCCTTGATTATGTTCTAAATATTTAGCAGCTAAATAATACCATTCAAGGGGTAAACCTCCTGTATTTCCTTTAATTTTATGTTCTTTAAGAGTTTCATTAATCCGTTCAATTTCTCGAATAGCAGGTAAATAGTCAGATAAGTCCCAAAACTGAATAACTTCATCGATTAAATTTAGTTTGGGAGGTTTAGGTAAGTCTTTATTTTGTTTACAATTCTTCTCAATTTCATTTAACTTAACTACCCAAATTTTACGACTAATTAAATCACAAAATTCTGCTATTCTATCAATATTAGGATTATCCCCGAATTCAAAATTATAGTTTTTAGATAAAATTTTTTGTTGTTGAAATTTCTGTAAAGTTTCACTTCTAGCTTTAGAAACAGGCTTTTTATTATCGTTTAGAATATTGAAAGTTGCATTTAATCCTACTTCCATAAGTTCAGAAGTATTAAAGAAAAGGTTATAGTAGTCTGCATATTTTATTCCTTTTCCATCACGGTTAAAACCAGTATATCTAATCCGTAATTTTTCTGCGCAAAGGGATTTCATTTTCTGAATTACTTTATTAGGAATGTTATCTAAAGAAATAGGTGGCGCATTTTTATAGGTTAAATATATAACTCCTGTAGGCAAATATAAAATCGGTTTATAATATTGACAATCATCTAAATTCATTCCTATATATTCATCAATCAGTGCATTATTAAGGATGTTGGTTAAAACCCCTCTATTTTCAGCAATATTATGATAGGTTAATTTTAATTGGCGATCGCTTAATCGTCCTAAAATATTATCTAAACTTGTACTTAACGCATCTTGAGGATGTTTAATAATAGAAGATAAGCGATCTGCTAAACAAGCTAAACTTGTTAATGATACTAATTTTTTTCGGTGTTCAAGTAATTTAGGAGACAACCCATTATATTCTGAAAAGTTCCAGTTAGTATCCCAACGGGTTTGAGTGTTATAAGCTATAGTTAAAAAATCATCTATATATTCTTTATAAGCTTCTGGATCACTGGGATTAATAAAATAATCTAAGCGAAGTTGACGAATAATTATATCAAGAATTTCTTTATGTTTTTGTATTAAATTTTCTTCATCTTCTTGATTAGATGATTTACGAATGTATTCAATATTTTTATACTTTTCTGGCATTTCAGGAAAGCGATCATAATTAAATTTCTCGAAATCATGTAAAATAAATCCAGCTATACCAATTCGTCTTTCTAATTCTTTAATACAACGTTTAATAGTTGTATTAAGTTTTTCTAATTCTTGTTCAATGAAATTAGCGGCAAATAAACCATTAAGAATATGGGTATTAAGTGATTGATCTTCCAATGCGTTTACATTCTTTCCTTCAGCTAATTGTTTTTCAATGAATTTACCTCCTTTTGCTGTTACTCCAATGGTTGCTTTTAAGAAGGGAGGTAACACATATTCAGCAAAATCTCTCATTACTGGATCATTTTTGTTTTCTTTAATAATAGAGTCTTTAAATAGCTTAAAAGGAATCCATTCTTTTTGAGAACTATCATCGTCTATATCTGGAGTAGGATCAGGAAGCTCATCATAATCGTCGTTGTAATCTTCATCGTCATAATTATCGTCAAATGGTTGACTATTCATCATTGTTTCTTCATCAAATAAACTTAACTGTTGAATGTTTTGGTTTTTGTTGTGAGATTTTTTAGCCATAATAGTTATTCCAAAGAATCTAAGTAAGTGGTAATTTCTTTGATATAAAGAGTATATTGAGTTAAAGCTTTAGGAAAAGATTGATAAACAATTATATTATCAATTTCTTCATATTGATGAACTAAACGATTACGCATTCCTGCTGATTGTGCCAATTTTCGAGATAGTTCTAAACTAATTATTCCTTGTTTTCCTGCTTCAATGAAAGAATCATAATAAGTCGATGGTGTAATATTATGTAACTGTAATAGCAGATAACTATTAATATCTGAAGCAGCTTCTACTAATAATTGAATTAGTCTTTCAGCAATTAACTGATAATCGAAGTTATCAAGATAGTCTGGTAAAGTGATTGATTCAAACTTTTGAAAACGATCTATATACTTTATCATCAATGTTAATCTAGTTGTAATAATTTCTCTTTCCATTTTTTATAATCCTCTTTGCTGTAACCATAAGTAAATGCTTTGCTTTTCTGCTTGACGAAATTGAGCAGTATCAGCGTATTTTTTCCATGCTTGAATCCTAAATTTAATAAATTGACCTAAACTAGATTCATAAATAAGTTGACCATTTTTAGCTACTTGATAGCCAACTAAAGGAGAACAATGATTGAGATTGACCACATCAATCCTATCACTATTAATCTTAAAAATATCTCCTAATATCAAAGGTATCTCTAATTCTTTCCAAGCATCGCCTTTTAGATAGTCTTCTTTTAAGGTTTCATCATACAAAACTGCAAAATCCCAGTCACTCTTAGTATGAGTTTTACCTGTTGCTTGTGAACCAAATAAGACTAACATTTTAAGATAAGGTATCTTTTCTGGAAGTTGAGAAGATAGAGAGTGTAACCTATCAACTGATAAATTAATCATTGTCTTATTTCCTTAAAGTTCATTTGAGGAAGAAAAGGGAAGCTTTTATACTGTAGATATTCTATAAAATTTAGAATATAAGTTAATTAAGATTAGTGGACTTGACCAACCATTATTGGGGGTAAAGACTACCTAAGTCTGTCCTTAACTCCGCAAGCTACCTGTTAGCTTCCCTCTGGTTTTTATAGAATAGAGAAAGGTCGATGAAAATCAACTTTTCTAATCAATTAAGGTGTTTATGCTGTTTTCATTTGATAGACATAAACATTATGAGAAACTTTAATCGTTTCAATGGGACATCCATCATCATCTCTTAGAGAATCAATAGCTGAACTGAATCGATGAGTGATAGGAATTAACTCCTCTTTAGTATGAGGTTTTCCGTCAGATAAAAGTTGACGTATTTTTTCTTTCTTGCTCATATGTCCTCCTTATTAATTTTTAAATGAGCAATCTCAAAATAACATAGGTCAATTAATTAGAACAAGGGATCGCTTAAAATTTTTATAAGTTCAGACTATTTAACCGTTAAATAAGTCAAGACATAAACTGTGGTATCCTGTGTCTAGTGAAGCAAACTTACTTAAGTCCCTATGAGGGATTGAAACAAATAAGTCTGAACTTATGTGTGGAAGCTTCACGTTGATTAAACTCAAGTTAATCCCTATGAGGGATTGAAAAACCACTAACAAATCCATGATTCACTCCCTTTTGACTTAAGACGGTAAGATAAGGTATCTAATAACAATGCAGACTGTCCAAAAGCGATCGCATAGGGTGCAGTGAATTGATCCCTTCCCGTCTCGTCTATGGGGTAAATTTGGAAATGAATCGGTAATTGTAGGCTTTTTTTGACCGTTTCCACGTTATAAGGAACGATATAACAAACTAATCCCCGTTTTTTCAATTTTTTATTGATGTGATTTACCCATCGGTAACTCGGTTGATAAACGTGAATACCTTTCAACATCAAAACTTTCCAACTCTGTGCAACTTCTTGTAAATCTCCCCCATAACTAAAACGCCATTTCATCCGTTCTTCTCGATAACGATGTAACTTCATAAACCGCAAACAATAGTTAAACCGTCCTTTAGGAATGGGTTGATTCATGCGTTTTGCTGTTGCTTCCAACTGTTGCATAAATTCTACTTTGGTGATGGGTTCAACGTCTAAATTGCTTAAAATTCCTGGTAAATCATAAGTTTTAAACTTATCTAAGTCATATTCTTCTGTTAAATCATACAAACCGCATAAAAGGGAACTAGAACCCCGAAAGCTACTTGCTTCGAGTTCAATTAGACTTTTTTCTTGTCTTCCTGATAATTGTTCCCATTCTTCTCGCCATTGCTTGATACATCCCCACATTCTGCCAAAACGGGTATTAAATACCGTCTCAGATTGTTGTTTAAAGACTTCTCGACTTTCGGCAAATTGATCTCGAATGGTTTTATGATTTAGGCTAGAATAAATCGAACAAGATTGTATTCCCGACCATCGACTATAATATCCCCTAAAATCATTAATTTTGCGATATTTATCTTGAATTTGACTATGAAAGAAAGGACGATCATAGCTTCCCTCAAATTCCAAAGGGTGATCAGTTTGGGTAAAGAGTCTTTCTACCAAAAAGTTAGATGTTAAAGCATAAGCAGTAAAATTAGGGAATAAAATCGTTTTATCTTCCCTTTCATACCCGTCATGTCTTCCTAGTCGTCCTAAGCGTTGAATAAAACTTCCTGAGTCTGCTGATTCAAAAATTAAGAAATTTATCTTAAAATCCACTCCAACATCAATGGTACTCGTTCCTAAGACTAAATCTGCATTCAGAGAATCATTTTTATTACTTTGTCCCGTTAAACCCGTATTCTCTGCAACCACCAGAGGATACAAAAATTCCTCAAACTTAGGTTTCAACCGCTTAACCGAGGCAATAGAATTAAGAATGATTGCCCCTTTGCTTTGGGGATATTGACTAAAATAATTGCGTATTAATTCCCGATTTTCCCATAACCATGTCTCGGATGCGCCATAACCAGAAGTAAGGGGAACAAAAGTTAAATCAATCTCCCTTGCAACCTGTCGCCAACCCTCAGACTTTAATTGCTGTTTTTGGGCTTTTGTATCGGGAAAACGATATTTTCCTTGTTCATAGGGATTAATAATCTTATAATTAAAGCCTACCTTATCTAATCGCTCAATTAAAGCATTTTCTGGCGTTGCAGATAGAAATAAATGCTTATGATCTCTATCTGTTACACGCATTAGTAACATAGTATTGATAATACTACCTACTTGTGGCGCACTAAGAACATGAAACTCATCATGAATTAAGATGGTGAAAGTGGCATCTAGAAAACGCCAAAGCTTATCAGGAGCATCTTTAGGGGTGAGATAAGCATTTCTATGTAAATAGTGTAAAATATCGGGATTTGTTAAGAGAATATCTGAATTATAAACTTTGTCCAAAATAGCTTCTGCTTTTTTTATACTTTCCCTTTCTGCGTACAATTCCAATAACGCACCACTCAAACGATTAACACGGGTAAGATCATTCGGTTGAAATTGCTCTATATAACTCTTAATTTGGCTTTCCTGATCCCTTGCTAGTTCATTAGTTGGGTAAAGTCCCATTGAATAGCGAATACATCCATTTCCTTGTTCTCCCTGCATTGCATCTAAATAAGCAGACAGACTTTTACCATCTCCTGTCATCGCTGTATTAACAATGACATCAATATTAGGATCTTGTAAGGCTTTCCACGTTTCCAACTGATGCCACGATAATCGCCATTTTTTAGGCAATTTCAGCGAATTAGGAACATTTTCGGCTGGACAAGAATAAACTGGTTTCAAATTGACACTATAGAGAGTCATCGATTTTTCCTTACAAACTGTACCGAGTTACTTGCTATATCCATTATGCTCAGGCAAAATAGAAATGTAAATAGTATTTACTGACTTTTTTAAATAAAGTATACGTACACTTATGGGAAGGAAAGGAGAATCGATCACCCTATCAATTAGGGAACAGGATAAAAAGCAACTAGAAGCTTTAGCAGACTCTTATGGAATGACTTGGGGAGATAAACCCAATATTTCCCGACTAATGAAAGCGATCGCCCAAGGTAAATTACGCATTGCGCCTAATCATGATTGGACACAAGAACGTATTAGAGCATTAGACACTGCGAGAAAAGCGTTGATTGATGCAGGGAAAATGGACGAAGCTATTGAAATGGCAAAAATGCTACAAGAGCGTAGTGAGTTAACTATTCCCTTTCAACGGGAAATTTATAACTTTTTAGAATCGCCTCAACCATCTTGGCGACAAAAAATAGACAATTTTATCCGTCGTCAACAACCGTTTTGCTTGACATACCAAGATGCAAGGGAAGTTAACTGGCAATTCACCGTCCGTTTTGCTGTTGTTCAATTCATAGAGAAGCGACAATATTTAGTCTGTCGTACTGATGAATCGGAAGGCAATCAAGACATACCGGAATTATCCCATAATTGGACATTACGATTAGATCGAATTGAAGATGCTACTGTTGCGCCTATTAACACACCTTGGTTAGATAATTTAGAACTTATTGAAGTGTCTTTTGAGTTAAGAGAAGGACTGGTATTTGCTTATCGAAGTAAGCCAAATGACTTAAACATAGAAGATATTGAAGGGACACAACCAAAAAGAAAAGTTACAAGACAGATTTTCAATACCTTTTGGTTCTTTCGTGAAATTGCTTCTTATTATGGTGATTGTGTAATTATTGAACCTGAAAATGTACGCCTTCGTTATCTTGAGAAAATCAAATGTTTATGTGATCAATATGAAGTCCAATAGCCCTTTCATCCAAGGTATTTCTTTATTTTTAGCTAATTGAGAGCAAAGTTCTCGGATATCACTACGATTTGTCCTCTTGTTATCCATCCAATAAAGGAGGCAATAATTACCCGCAAATTGTCCCATTAATCATGTACTCAATCGCTTCTCCTAAGAGTTTCGTAGTAATTGTTTCACCGTTCCTAAGAATTCATCATGATCAAAAGGCTTGATAATATAAGCATCAGCCCCCTGTTTTAAACCCCAATAACTATCCACCTGTGTGTCTTTGGTGGAACAAAGAATTACGGGAATATTTTCCGTTTTAGGATCGCTTTTAATACTACGACAAGCCTGATAACCATTCTTTTTAGGCATTACCACATCTAGAATAATCAAATCGAAAGCTAGAGATTTCACCTTATCTAGTGCTTCATCCCCATTTACGGCGGTGGTAACAGAAAAGTTATTTGCTTTGAGTAAATCAGAAATTATTTGAAGTTGAGTAGGGCTATCATCGGCTACTAGAATTGTAGGCATAAGCAGTCACTGAAGATTGACACTCTCCTTAATTCTAGTAAGGAGATTCATAACGTATCCCAATAGGGAGTCATTATCTTGTTTTCACAAGTTCCCAGGCTCACCACGTTTCCCTATTTAGGCGCAGTGATATTTCCTTAAACCCTGCTGATTCAGGTGTTGGGCGTAAACTTTCCGAAAGTCTTTCGGTAGGTTTTAAAGTCTTGTACTGACCGTACTGATTTTACCATATTTTGCTTGCTGGCAACATTCTAGAAAATGGGATTATTTCTCAACATTGAAAAGCCCTAACTCGAGTTGGGTGGTTAGGGCCATTTTACTTCCCTAAAATGCTATGGGAAGTGTCATTAGCAAACAATATTGTTTAGTTTAGTGGCGACGGGAACGCTGTCTCCGCCGAGTCGCTTCCTTGCGCTTGCGTTTTTCTTGTGGCGTTTCAAAAAATTGGTGCTTTTTATAGTCTGTATAAATTCCAGCTTTAGCAACCTGTCGTTTAAATCGACGTAACGCGGATTCGATGGGTTCGTTTTGACCAACAACTACTTGGGTCATTATTTAACTTTACACCTCCTGTTTTGTGTGTTTTATTTTCAATCCTCGTCGGCGGGCCACCAACAAGGTTGTTAAGGTATATTTGCCCAACCTATCAATTGTAACTTACTTTGAAACATCTTAATTAATAAGATTGATTGCTTGAATTAACCAGCGATCGCCTTGACGAACCAAATCATAACGAACCCGTAAATTCTCGTTATAGGAGCTAGTCTCTCGACTTCCTTGATAATATCGGGCAGTCTCTCTAACATTGGCATCTACTACCGCTTGATTGGGATTATTAGGACTAGGATTGAAAGAATTAACCTCAACCTTGTGTTGATAAGTCCAGTAACCTTGATTTTGTTTTACTTGTTGTGCCTGTTTTTGCCATCGAGTCAGTACAGGATTGGCTAAAATTTTCTTGAGGGATGCTATCTCATGATCTTTGCCGAGGGCTTGTGACTTAGTAGTTAACCAGGTTTCTACAACTTGTTGCGCCCCTTCCTTGGTTAACATACCTGTCACCGTTACCATTTGAGCATTAGCGGCCGGAATATCGATCAAAGGTCGATGGAGAGCAACAGAGTATTGTCCTTCTTCCAGAGCGGATAAAGGAGCATTAGCTTGATTGAGCCAAGTTATTCCCATTCCGATCAATCCCACTCCGCCTAAAACTGCAACGGCCATTAAACCTAGTTTCGGGCGTAACAGATTAACTCGAGAAGGATGCCGTCTTGGAGATTCTTTGGCTAAGGGTTGAGTTGCTGGAGTGTCCTGGGCCTTAGCTGGCTTGAGGTTTGAGGATTGTTCGGAAACTGTTTCTGGTATGGGTTCAGGTTTAGGTCTTTGGGAGTTTCTCAAACGCTTACGACGACGGGCATCCCGAATATCGATAGGGGAAGGAGAGCGAACTGGTAAGGGGGGAAAGGGGTCTGAAACAGGGACAGCAGTTCCATGATTATAAGTATTATGACGGGGTGGTTGGAACTGCTCTTTTTTGTTCACTGACCGAGGTTTCGGCGCAATGGGAGTGAGTAGGCGATCAAGATAGTTTTGAACAGCTTTATCGGCAAAATAATCTTTTAAGGAGGCTTTTTTTGCTTCTAAATCCCGAAAATGTCCAAAAACTTGTGTTTGTAGCCAATGCTCACCGTAATAACACAATCCTGGCAAGAGATCAGGAGATCCTTTCGATTTTTCCTTAATAAAATTTAAAGCATCCTGATCTTGACATCTCTCTAATGCCTGTGCGGCGGCTTCGGTTTGTCCCAGTAATAAAGCGACAATGGATTGTTCGATGGACACATCTTGACGGGGTTCTAGTCCCTCAAGCACTGTTTTTGCTTCTAAGATTAAAGAGGGTTGTTTGTGGGCAAAACCCTGAGCAATAAGGGCATATACCCCTAAATAAGCTGCCACAGAAGAGGGTCGCTGCGCCTCTTCCATAAAAATATCTTTTTGTTCTTTTGCTGTTAAATAAGTGCGAATTTGCTGGATAAAGCGTAAAAAATCGTCAATCCCTAATCCAGAGCCATCGTCTCCTTTGCCATCGATTCCCTGACGCTCTTCTAACATGGATTGTAATAATTCAATCCCTGTTTGACGAGGCTTCTTATTTTTCAGGGGCAGTGCTAATAATTCTAAAATTCGATAGGGGCGAAGTTTATTTAGTTCTGTCCGAATTTCTGTTTGTATGGAGGGAAACAGGTGGTTTTTTTCCAGTAAGGCTAATCCTTGTCTTCCTGCTGAGTCCGCCCCCTCGTAGGCTTGTTGATGCCATTGTTCGCGACTAATTTCCAGATAAGCTAAAGCAATGCTTAAGAATGTGTCAGTTCGCTGCTTTGTGGCTGTATCATCGATATCTAGAGATAAGGGGGAGGTGGGGAGTGTTGATAAATAACTTTCACCGTAATTGATTACTAGCTCATATTCTCCTAATTCATGGAAAATAAGGAGACTACCAGGTAATTGCTCTGACTCAATCTCAATCTCCCAAGTCTTTGCTAAGGAACTTTTCCCTATGGCTTCTGTCTCTGACCCTGAAGAGGCTTCCTCCTCTTGCTCCTGGTAAGTAGACTGGGCTTGCCAAAATTGGGCTTCATATTTAGCTTTTTGAGTCGGATTCGATAACACACTATAGGCTTGCTCGAGCAACTGTCTACGGCCTTCTATGGCCTGGTTACTGTACTCGCGACGGGGTAACTGAACACCACGATCGCGATAAGCTTGTTGTAGTTGCTCATCTGTTGCTTGGGGAAAAATTCCTAATATCCTGTAGTAGTCTAGCGGTATGCGCACGGTTGACTTCCTCAGAGCAGGGTGACTTAACTTTATTTATTTATAATTAACAAAGATGATTATAGAAAATCATCTATGATATTTAAGGGATTTGATTATAAAATCAAAAATAGGTTTGGCAAGATTGTAACTCAAAGATTCATTTTAGTAAAAATTTTTTTTATTTGTGGTAACTTGATACACCTCACCGGAGAATACCCATTCAGTTTAAACTAGAACAGAAGGAAATTGCTTTTTCCGCAAAAGGTTCAAAAAGCTCACCTCGATCTATCATTGTAGCGACATTTTTAATTCTTGGTTAGCTTCCTTTAGTTTTTAGTTCAATTGTTCTTAAATACGGTTAGAATTGTTATGGTTTCCGAACGTACTTTGCCTGAATTTAATACAGTATCGATTCAACTGACCAAAGCAGAAGGGTTAATGTTGTATGAAGATATGACCTTAGGACGCTTATTCGAGGATAAATGTGCTGAGATGTATTATCGGGGTCGAATGTTTGGCTTTGTCCATCTCTACAACGGACAGGAAGCGGTTTCTACTGGTATTATTAAAGCGTTACGCCCCGATGAAGACTATGTATCGAGTACCTATCGGGACCACGTTCATGCTCTTAGTTGTGGGGTTCCCCCTCGAGAAGTTATGGCCGAGTTATTTGGCAAAGAAACCGGTTGTAGTAAAGGCCGTGGGGGGTCGATGCACTTATTTTCGGAAAAACACCGTCTGTTAGGGGGTTATGCTTTTGTAGCTGAGGGTATTCCTGTGGCCACAGGTGCAGCCTTTCAAAGTAAGTATAGACGAGAAATGATGGGAGATAATACAGCCGATCAAGTGACGACCTGTTTCTTTGGAGATGGGGCCAGCAATAATGGTCAATTTTTTGAATGTTTGAATATGGCCGCTTTGTGGAAGTTACCAATTATTTATGTGGTGGAAAATAATAAATGGGCGATCGGGATGGCCCACGATCGCGCGACTTCCCAACAGGAAATTTACAAAAAAGCCAGTGTCTTTGATATGGTAGGGGTAGAAGTGGACGGCATGGATGTTCTGGCGGTGAGAAAAGTGGCCCAAGAGGCCATCGCCCGCGCCCGTGCTGGAGAAGGCCCAACTTTAATCGAAGCGTTAACCTATCGTTTTCGAGGTCACTCCCTGGCCGATCCCGATGAACTGCGATCAACTGATGAAAAGCAGTTTTGGGGTAACAAAGATCCTATTCAACGTTTAGAAGCTTATTTAATTGAGCATAATTTAGCTAATCAAAGTGAGTTGGATGAAATTAAGCAAAAGGTTCAAGCATCTGTTGATGATGCCGTAAAATTTGCTGAAGAAAGTCCTGAACCCGATCCCAAGGAGTTATATCGTTACATTTTTGCTGAAAACTAGATAGGGGGTGTGGGAAGTGTGGGAAGTGTGGGGAGTATGGGAAGAATAGAAACATTTATATTTTGTGATATTTTGATCCTCTATCTCCCAGTATCCCCGTCCCCCAGTCTCACCATCTCCATCCCTATCTCAACAGATAATTTTGTTAATATGATTAGTTCTAAATTAATTAATACTTTATCTGGAAAATTGTTGATAATTAAGTCAATATTTCTCCTCCCATTAACTTTTTATAACGACTTTCTAATTCTTTTTTCAATGAGGGTAAACCCCCTAAATTTTTATCTGCTACAATGATTTTTTCTGCTGCTACTCTAGCTAATTCTAACACTTCTTGGTCTTCGACTAAACTAGCTAAAGCAAAGTCTGGTAAACCAGATTGACGAGTTCCTAAGACTGTTCCTGGTCCACGAAATCTTAAGTCCATTTCTGATATGAAAAAGCCATCTTGGGACTGTTCTAGAACACTTAATCTTTGCTTAGCATCGGGTGTTTTACTACTACTCATCAATAGACAATAAGACTTATGAGAACCTCTTCCTACTCTACCTCTTAATTGATGGAGTTGTGAAAGTCCGAACCGTTCTGCATTTTCGATTAACATTACGGTTGCATTGGGGACATCTACCCCTACTTCTATGACAGTTGTTGAGACAATAATCTGATATTCATTGTCTCGAAAAGCGGTCAAAACTTCATCTTTTTCTGCTGAAGTCATACGTCCGTGTAACAGTCCAATATTAAAGTCTGGGAACACTTTTTCTGAGAGTTTTTCATGTTCTTCTACGGCTGCTTTTACATCTAATTTTTCGGATTCTTCAATCATGGGAAAAATGATATAAACTTGTCTTCCTTGGGCGACTTCTCTGCGAATTAAATCATAAGCTTGGGTACGTTCTTTTCCTGTTAATGCTGTAGTTTGGATAGCTTGTCTTCCGGGGGGTAATTCATCAATTTGACTAACATCTAAATCCCCGTGTAAGGTTAAAGCTAATGTGCGAGGAATAGGGGTTGCAGTCATAGTTAAAACATGGGGAGATTTACCTTTTGCTAATAGTTTTGCCCGTTGTTGTACTCCAAAGCGATGTTGTTCATCGATGACGACTAAGCCCAATTTTTGAAAGTTTACGGGGTCTTGAATTAAAGCATGGGTTCCCACTAAAAGAGGTAATTCTGCTGTGATTAATTGACGATGTATTTCTTCTCTTTTGGCTTTTTTTGTAGAACCAGTTAACAGTTCTACGGGTAAATATAACTGATTAAACCAAGGTACTAATTTACGATAATGTTGTTCTGCTAATACTTCTGTTGGTGCCATTAATGCTGCTTGATACCCAGATTGTAATGCGGCTAAAATGGCAAAAACTGCGACAATTGTTTTTCCTGCGCCGACATCTCCTTGTACTAAGCGATTCATCGGCGTAACTGAGTTTAAGTCTTCTAAAATTTCATTGATAACTCGTTGTTGAGCGTTGGTTAAACTAAAGGGTAATATCTTATTAAACTGCTCAATTAATTTACCTTGAGGGGTAAAGACTGCACTATTATGGATCTGTTTTTGTTCTTGACGACGTTGCAAAAATCCTAATTGTAAATAAAAGAATTCATCAAATACTAACCTGCGTCTTGCATGAGCTAATAATTCGGGATTTTCAGGAAAATGAATGTTATTAATAGCTTCTTTTAATCCCATTAATCCATATTCTTCTCTCAATATTCTGGGTAGGGGATCTCTAATTTGTTTAATTGCTTCTAAACTAGCAATAATTACTTTACGAATTAAATCAGCACCAACCCCTTCAGTTAAGGGATATACTGGTAAAACTCGACCAATTTTTAGGGAATCAATACTCGACCCTAAGCTATCTAAAACTTCAATTTCTGGATTTTCTAATGTTACTCCATAGCGGTTTTGTTTCACTAATCCTGATGCTGCTACCACTGCACCCATAGGATACAATCTTTTTTGTCTTTCTTGCCATCCCCTATTAGTAAATCTAGCACCAGCAAAAAAACGATTTAGTTTAATTTGTCCGGTATTATCTTTTAATATTAATTCAAAAATGCTCAATTTTTTGTTTTTGGGACTGGTAAAACAATTACAGCGTTTCACTGTTCCTATTATGGTCACTGTTTCCCCGGCTACTAGATGACAAATAGAGACTTGACGCGCATAATCAATATGATCACGGGGATAATAAAATAAAATATCTTTAACTGTATATAAACCCAATTTTTTTAATAAGTCTCCTCTGGAATAACCTACTTCTGCTAAGGTGCTTAAAGACTGATCTAAAGTAATAGGACGAAGTGACGATGTTTTATCCTTAATAGCTTTGGTTTTTGGTAACTTTGGGGATGGGGGTTCCGTTGGGGTTTCTAAGGTTTTTCTCAGTGAATATAAAAATTGACGGGTTTGGCTAATTAGGGTCTTTCTTTGTGCAACAGTTAGGTTGGAATAATTAGCGTATTGTGTAGCGAAATCTTGCCAACGACGGCGATCGCTAATAGGAGTCCCACTGGGAGGACTTTGACCAAAACTAAAGCACAAAAATTCATTAAATTGATATTGATTACCCTGTAAATTGGTAAACCCTCTTTCAGCTTCAATAGAAAGAGCTTTATCTAAACGTATCCAGTCGGGGTTTTCTGATGCCATGGTCATGGATGAAGTGAACACCTAGAATTTTTATTGTGCCACAAATAGGAAATAATGAGCCAATACTATAGAGAGTTTTTCCAAAAATTTTCTTTTAGGAAAAATTTCTAATTTGCAAATTAGAAAATAATAATAGTCTATTAATTTTTACTGATTATTGATCACTTAGTTGAAAATTTGCTAAAACTAACATTGATAATAACTAAAAGACCTTCAATGAATAATGTAATTTTGATGAGATGTCAAACACTTATAATGGCAGGAATGGTGTCAATCATAGCTATATTAAGTCCTCCTGCCCTTTCCCAAAAAAAAGAAGAAGAATCAATTTTAATCGAATCAACTATTACTGAGGATGTTGACCCATTAGAAGCAGTGACGGTGGAAGACCTTAAGATCCCAGTGGATCAACTAGAATTATTGGTGAAACCATTGAGCCTTGAAGAGCTACAAACAGAGGCCGCTGCTTGGTTCCTGCTGCTCAAAGATAAAGCTGTAGAAATTAGTACAGCAGAAATTGCGATTAAGCGAGAAAATCAAATTATTAAAGAGGGAGAAGAGGCAGATAAAGCAGTTAGCAAAGCGAAAGAAGAACTGTCTAAAGCTGAGTCAGCTTTGAATGAAACTACCTCTGGTACGCCAAGCTTCCACAAAACCATCTATCCATCTCCCTGTCAAAGTTTTCACCTTTTTAGAATACCTTTAGAATCTCCATAAATTTATTGCAAGGAGATGTCAAAAATTAGATATGAATACGCATAATTAGATAAAATACTTTACAAAATAATGTGAGTAAAACTCAATAACAAATAAGTTTTTTAACAAATGGTACTGGGTGACACTAATCTTGTTTTCTGGGGAGTAGAATGAGATATATGAACACTTTTATCCTCTTGTCTTAACGAAGATAAGCATCTGAGTTGCTATTAATCAAGCCGTACGATTTGCTGCCTTCTAGTGAATTACCATCTTTGAGTGTGTCTAACCCCATTATGAATATTAGTCACTTACTACGACAATATGAACAAGGCCGCCGAGACTTCCCAGAACTTAATTTAGCTGGGGTTGATTTATCTAAAGTCATGTTGATTTCTGTTAATTTAACCAAATCAAACTTAATGGGAATTAACTTTAGTCGTGGATTTCTTACTAAATCTAATTTAAGCCAAGCTAGTTTGAATTGGAGTGATTTAACCTACGCTAAAATGAGTGAATCTCAATTGATTGACACAGATTTGACTAAAGCTAATTTAACCGGGGCGTTTATGGTTAAATCTATTTTAAAGTCGGCTAAGTTAAGTGGGGCTAATTTATCTTATAGCAATTTTCGGGCTGCTAATTTATCTTATGCTAATTGTTGTGGGGCTAATCTTCACCAAATTAACCTGAGAGAAGCCAATCTAACAGGGGTTAATTTTAATTGGGCAAATCTATCTAAAGCCCGTCTTAGTTGTACTATCTTACAAAAGGCATCATTTTTTGGCAGCAATTTAAGCTCTGCATTTATTAAAGAGGCCGATCTAAGACATACAAACTTAGAACAAGTTAATTTTCAAAATTCGCGCCTTAGCTATAGTAACCTAGAAGGGGCAAATCTTCAAGGGGCAAATCTTCAAGGGGCTAAATTGCGTTATATTAATTTGCGTGAGGCTAATTTACAAGGGGCAAATTTAAGGGATACGGATTTAGAAGGGGCTGATTTAACGAACGCGATTGTTGAAAATGCTGATTTTACCAATGCAAGATTTAGCGAAACTAGAGTAATTGGAACTTACTTAAAACACAACACCATTACAGAAAATTTATCAGAATTACAACTTAAAAAAAATCCAAACTATGCAGTATCTTTTGAACTTTTATCAAGAGGTTTTGCTGTTTAATAAGACCCCACCGTTAACGGTGAGGTTTAAATAAGAGGGGCAAATCAAATTATGTTATTGGTTTGTTATGGTATTTTATGTCGATTTGCCTTCTCCATGTCTTATTTACTTTTTTGTTGATTTTTAGCTTGTTCCATAGCTATTTCTTTCATCGCTTCAAAGGAATTTCGATTAGAGGTTCCCTCAATAGCTTTCACAGCTAAATCTTGTACTTGTTTCAAGGATGCTTCTAATTGTTGAGAGAGACTTTGTTGACGAGTTTCTTGATTTTGTATGGTTTCTTCTAAGGCAGCAATTCTTAATTCATAATTCTGTTTTTCTCCTTCTATTTCTTTGGTTCTTAAGTCTGATTTTATTTTAGCTTGATAGTTTCCTATACCTTTACCTTCTTCTTTACCTTGTTTTATTTTTTGTTCTAATTCTTCTTCTAATTTTTTCACTTTATCTTTTGCTTCTTCTTGTTTTTTCTCTTGTTCAATAATACTATCTTCTCTTTCTTTCCATTGTTTTTCCTGGGTTTCTTTACTCTCTTTTAATTCTTGATATAAGTTTTGTTTTTCGGCTTCATATTCTTCTTTATTTATTTGTCTTTCGAGTTCTAAGTTATAAATATATTGTTCTTCATCTCGTTTTTTATTGGTCAAATATTCCTGATCTCGTTCTCGAATTTCTCGGTTACGATTTAGTTTTTCTTTATGCCAATTTTTTCGTAAGTCTTCTATTTCCTTCGTTAAAATTTCCTGTTGTTTATTAAACTCTTCTTCATTGGTTTTTGCTGTAGTTTGATATTCTTCTACTAAGCGAGATAAAGTTTCATTTTCAATGGTTTCTATTTGATGTAATTCTGCTAATTCTGCTAACTCTTCTGTGGAAAATTTATTGAGTTCTGCTAATAAGTCAGCTTCTGTCATTAATTGTTCCGATAAATGACTAACTGCACTACCAAAATTACTTTGTAATTTCTCTAAGTTTTCAATGGTTAAAGTAA
This sequence comes from Crocosphaera sp., assembly GCF_030064895.1. Taxonomy (GTDB): domain Bacteria; phylum Cyanobacteriota; class Cyanobacteriia; order Cyanobacteriales; family Microcystaceae; genus Crocosphaera. The sequence goes on from NZ_JASJEB010000061.1 coordinate 24,364, forward strand.
TATTATTATTAGGGATTTCGGTTTGAGTTTTCATTATCTTTTTCTGAGAGGAGTTATCGGGTTTATTATCTTGAGAAACTGTTGATTTGACTGTAGACTTTTGTGTTTGTTGTTTTACTTGTTTTTCTAATGCTGATTTTTCTTGCATTAGTTCGTCATAAGCTTCCAATATTTGTGCTTTTGTACTTTTAGAGTTGATTTTTTGAGCCATGATTTTTACCTCTTAATTAGTGAAATTATCTTTAGTTATTGCCTTGAAATGCCCGTAAAGCCAAGTTTTGTGATTGCTCTGTTGTATTTTGTAACTGGGTAGTTAACTCGGTAATTTGTTCATTATTTTGGTTTATTTTTGTTTCTAAGGATTGGATTTTTAATTCATATCCTTGTTTGCTTAATTCCCACTCTTTTTCAATTAAGTTAATTTTAACTTGAGCATCTCTATCAGCTGTTTTAATGGCTTCTCCTTTGGCTTTATTGTATTCTTCTTTAACTTTTTCCTCTAATTGAGTAATTTTTTGCTCATTTTCTGTAAATTCTGTAGCTTGTTGATTTAAGACATTTTCTCGCTCGTTCCAAGCTTTTTCTTTTGCCGTATTCAACAGTTGTAATTCTCTTTCTTGTTTACGTTTTTTTTCCTCATATTCATCATTTTCAACTTTTCTTAGTAGTTGAATTTCATATTGATGATTAGCTATTTCTTGTTCCCGTTGTTTATTGATTAATTCAGCTTCCTCTTCTATTCTAGTTGTAACTTCTTGGTTCTCTTTTTCCCAAATAGCTCTAGTTTTTTCTTGTTCTTTTTCTATGGTTTCTTTTTGCTGATTACTGTCTTCTCGTAATCGTCTCAATTTTTCTTGATGTTCTTGTCTTAGAATATAAAGAGAATCCGCTACTAATCTAACTTGACGTAATTTTTGAAGTTCTTCTTGTTTAACTGTAATAGCTTTTTTTAGTTCATCTAATTTGGTAGATTCTGTTGTTAAATTATCGGATAAATTTTGAATGATTTGGCCAAAATCTAGTTGCAAAGAAGCCATACTATTAACAATATTGTTAACTGTATATTCCCCTGCTTTGTCTAGTAATTGCTGATTTTTTTCCTTTTCTAATTCCTCCTCTTTGGTAATAATACTCGATTCTTGTTGATTATATTTGTCTAAAAATTGATTGAAATTAGACAAAATTTGCTCTTTAGTCTCTGGAAATGTCTCTTGTGTCATAATCTTAATTTTCTTCGATAAAAGTGCTGAAAAGTTGAGCAACCCATAGCAAAAGTTGACCAAACATTGAACATTGAACATTTTGGTTTCAAGCCTCTCCCTAAAGGGAGAAAGAAGTTTGGGAGAGGTTTCAAGCCTACTTCCAAACGAATGATAAATGATAAATGAAATGACCCACTTTGTCTTGCTTAAATGTTGATTTTTTAGTCAACATTCATATAATACTTATGTATTATATAGAAGTCAAGTGCGATTAAAAAAAATTTACCATCTAGAAACTGTCCGTGATAGTTAAAATACGCACAAAGAACGGGAACACACTGAAAGTATGCCCATTTTGTTAACAAGAATCACAGTAAATACCAAATTTTTTGAAAAAATGGTAACATAGCCTTCTAGACTCTAAAAAGCAGTCTCCTGATGTTAGAATATGAACGCTATAATTGGTTAGTTAACCAAGGCTAATTCCCCTTTATTAATGCGCCAACATCGATCAGCGATCGCCAATAGTTCATCGGGATCATGGGAAACAATCAATAAAGTCCAATGTTGCTTTAATTTAGACAAAAGTTTAGCCAACTGTTGTCGCATTGACCAATCTAAACCTGCTGTAGGTTCATCTAATAGCAATAAATTGGGTTGACGAATTAATTGAACCGCTAGGGCCAAACGTCGTTGTTGTCCTCCACTTAAGCGATGGGGAGAGGTATTAAGAGGAATGTCTTGCAATCCAACTTCTGCCAGAGCATTTCTAATATTTTCTGTGGTAATTTCTGGATGACCCAAGCGTAATTCTTCTAAGATATTACTCCCACAAAAATGACGTTCAGGAAACTGAAAAACTAGCCCACAGAGTTCTTGTAATTCTAAAAAAGTTAATTCTTGATCACGCCAAAAAATACGTCCTTTTGTTTGTTGAGCTAGTCCTGCTAAAATTTCTAATAAGGTTGTTTTTCCTGAACCACTCGGACCGACAACAAGTCCTAATTCTTGTGTTCCTAATTCTAAATTAGTAGGCTTTAAAATCGGCTCAATTGTTGCAGGGGGATGATAAATAACATCTTTGAGATATAGCATTAATCAATAAATTATTCCTAATGATTTATCCTAAGAGATAAGTCGTTTACTTTTTTATATTTCATTGTACATTAATACCCCTATCAAATTAAACCGCTATCCGGAGGAAACTAGGGATTGTCTGCAAAGTTCAAAAATCTTAGTTGAGGGACGCAGAGAAAGCAGAGGAAGCAGAGGGGGAAATTAGTTTATTTTTAATATTCTAATAGTTTGCAGACAGAGCCTAACGAAGGAACCTCTTTAAGTCTGGCTGGTTGATAGTCAGCTATACCGCTACGCGAAATTAATTTGCAGCCTCCATTGATATAAATAAATGGTATTTTATTTACCATTGATTTTAGACTATGCTATAATCCATACTGTACTAGGACAAAAATTAATCAGGACATTTTTTGTATTATTAACACCGAGGGTAGTCGAGGTGTTAATAATTGATTATTAATTGTTCATTGTCCATTGTCAATTATACATATAATGAATGCTTTAACGATTATTTGGATCGCTTTACCATTATTTATTGGGTTTAGTATTTATTTGCTTCCCTCAATATGTCGCTATCTTGCTTTCGGAGTAGGGATAATTTCCCTAGCTTACGGTTTAAACACATCCATCTTATCTGCCCCCCTAGATATAAACTTACTGGATAATTTCGGGGTAATTTTATTAATTGATGAATTAAGCGGCTTTTTTATTTTAACCAATGCTTTAGTCACATTAGGGGTTATTCTTTATTGTTGGCATAGTGATAAAACTAGCTTTTTTTATACTCAAGTAATTATCTTACATGGAAGCGTTAATGCTGCTTTTATTTGTGCTGATTTTATCAGTTTATATGTCGCTTTAGAGGTAATTAGTATTGCTGCATTTTTACTCATTGCTTATCCGAGAAGCGATCGCTCAATTTGGGTAGCATTGCGTTATCTTTTTGTCAGTAATACTGCTATGTTATTTTATCTGGTAGGTACTGTTTTAGTCTATCAGGCACACCATTCTTTTAGCTTTGAAGGTTTAAAAGGTGCGCCCCTCGAAGCAGTGGCTTTAATTTTTTTGGGACTGTTAGCTAAAGGGGGTATTTTTGTTGTAGGTTTATGGTTACCATTGACCCATTCTGAATCAGAAACTCCTGTTTCTGCTATGTTATCAGGAGTGGTAGTTAAAGCGGCTATTTATCCTTTAGTTCGTTGTACATTAATGGTTCCTGAAGTTGATCCTATTGTCCGTATTTTTGGCGTAGGAACGGCATTATTAGGTGTTTTTTATGCCATTTTTGAACAAGATGCCAAACGAATGTTAGCTTTTTCCACTGTTTCCCAATTAGGCTTTATTTTAGCAGCCCCAGAAGTAGGTGGATTTTATGCTTTGACTCATGGTTTGGTGAAATCTTCTTTATTTTTGATGGCGGGAACTTTACCCAGTCGTAACCTTAGAGAACTGAAAAATAAACCCATGAATACTGCTCTTTGGATACCTTTAGTTATAGCCAGTTTTTCAATTTCAGGATTTCCCTTATTATCGGGGTTTGGTGCTAAGGTATTGACCATGAAAAACTTATTAGATTGGCAAGTTTTTGCTATGAATGTGGCTGCATTAGGTACGGCTACAGCCTTTGCTAAATTTATTTTCTTGCCCCACAAAAAAGATGGAGGAAGTAAAATAAAAAAAGGATTTTGGCCAGCTATTATTATATTATTAACTGGCTTATTGATCGCCAATGGGGTTTATTATCAAGCCTATACTCTCGGTAATATTATTAAACCTTTGGCTACGATTTTTTTGGCATGGTTAACCTATAGTTTGATTGTACAACGAATAGTTATTAAACTGCCTCGTGTAGCTGAACAGTTTGAGCATTTGATCGGAGTTATGAGTTTAATATTAATCTTCGTCTTTTGGTTACTATTGGGCAATCAAATATCAATATCTGCTATTTCGTAGTTATGTTCAGCAATTAATAATATTAACGTTGTAGGGGTTAACGGCCGTTGACCCCTACAAAAATGTGTAACTTAACTTTAGGAGAGTCGGATTTTTGATGAAAACAGTATCAAAAATCCTTGGTTTAACTAATTCTAATTAGACTTAACTTGAGAACTATGACTACGGGGATCACTAATAGGGTTATTAGGACTTTTTAACTCCGAAGTTTGTCCCGTAGCAGCAGCGTAAGGTAAGGTTTGATGGTCAATTAATGCCTCTAAGTTGGCTTCCATAACTGATGAAGGTTGTTCGCCGATCGCTTGGGCAATCTCTTTTCCTTGATCATCGATAAAGACAAAATGAGGGATACCATCCACTCGGTAACGCAAAATCTCGGGCAACCATTTATTATTATCTACGTTGAACATAACAAAGTTGATCGAATCAGCGTATTTTTGCTTCAATTGAGCTAATTCTGGGGCCATAGATTGGCAACTGGTACACCAATCGGCGTAAAATTCCGTTAAGGTGGGTTTACCGTTGGCGATCGCTACTTCTATGGGGGTTGAGTTTTTGGCTTGGCTTTCTAGAGAAACGGAACCAGTTTGGGTTTGAAAGCCAAAAAATATCGCTATACTAAGGGTAATGGCAGCAAAAGCGATGAGTGTATTTCTGATACGATTTGCATTAACAATTTCAGACATATAAGTTTTTAAACAAAAAGCATTTTAACTTCTTATCTATTTTATAATATTTTATCTATTTGTGAACTTAATATTAATTCTTAGGCATAAATTCAATCATGAAAAAACGAGTTACTCTTACTTTCCCCAAGCGTACGGTACAAATGCCGTTAACTTATCGTTTAGCTAAAGATTTTAATATTGCTTCTAACATTATTCGCGCCCAAGTTGCTCCCAATCAAGTGGGAAAGTTAGTGTTAGAATTGTTGGGGGATATTGATGCGATCGAAGCAGCTATTGATTGGATGCAATCTCAAGAGATTGGTGTTTCTTTAGCTAGTCGTGAAATTACCATTAATGAGGAACAATGTGTTGACTGTGGTTTGTGTACTGGAGTCTGTCCTACAGAAGCGTTAATACTTGAGCCAGACACCTTTAAGTTATCCTTTCGGCGTTCTCTTTGTATCGTTTGTGAACAGTGTATTCCTGCTTGTCCAGTACAAGCTATTTCTACTACTTTTTAATAGTATAGAAAAAAGCTCAAAAGCAAAACCTTGTAGGCCGATGCACTCCCCACCTTACAGTAATGTCCTAATTTTTGATTTTTCTAGCAAAATCTAGATAATTGCACCATGTTTTTCAAGACATTTTGCTATTTCTGGTTTTATTCCAGTTGCATTTCTAAAATCAGCTTTAAGAACATTTTGAAAATGGTGAATTACATCTACAACTTTAAATTTAATAATGTCAAATATTATCACATGACCGCTTCTAAGTAAGATAAATACATTCTGAGTAGGTACATCAAAAAAGACTTCTTTAACACCAGAGACTATCATATTAGGGTGATATAAATTTACACAATCACTATATTTACTATCATAAATAATTTGTTTAGTTATAAAATCAATCAAGACAAATGATGTATGAGAAGCCGCACAAATTAATGAACCCTCGTCATTAATAGCAATTTTCCTTACTCCATCAACAGCAAGTTCATCTATGATACTAAGGTCATTTGGATTTAAAAATAAAATTCTATCTTTTTCTTTATTAGTTCTGTTAAAGAAATAATATTGAACAGCCACCAATTTTCCTGAAGGATGAAACAGAATATTTTTAGAATTGAATCTATTCCATGCTCTGTTTGATTTTACTTTTAAACTGTCAATATCCCATACTATAAGTTCAGAACTGCTCGAACTAGCTAATAGATTTTTATCAGGAATAATTGCAATACTTGTTATAGTATCCTGGTGTTTTGTGAGAACTTTGATCTCTTTATTTAACAAGACATCGTATACATAAATATCAGAATTTTGACACAATAAAAACAACAATTTTGAATTAGACGTAAAAGTAAAATCTGATGTCAATCCATTTAAGTTAAGTTCTACATCAGAAATTTGAATAGTTGATATTTTTTCTAGTGTTTGTGAGTCTCTAATCTCAAAATTATTGTATCCACTGCTGAATAAAAATTTTCCATCTGGACTATGTTTTATATCCCCATTCCATGTAATCTTTGTTTCAATTCTCGTTATTATTGACTGTAACTTTAAGTCCCATAAAATAATGTCATCAAATGAAACTATTGCCAATTGAGGTTTATGTGGATGAAGAGAAAAGGCTCCATCAAATTGACGAATCTGAAATTCAACTCCACTTAAATTGGTATATTGAAAGTTTGAATTGGCAATTTTTACATCACCAAAGTTAGAATCTTCTAAATTAGCCCTTTCAAAACGAGTATTTGATAAGTCTAATTCAATCTCTCTGTAAATTCTTAAGTCATAATTATCTAATAAACTGAGGTCAAGACCAGTTAAATTTGTATCTGAAAAGTCATTATCTTTTAATGAATCTGGATTGATAAAAGAAAGCAAAGTGATAATATTACCTCCAACAAATCCTACTTCTTTTGCAGATTTGCCCCGTGTATTTTCAATTATTTTTAATAGCCTTATCTTAAGTTCTTCTTGATCTGAAATAAGCATATCCTCCATTAAAACAATAATTGCTGGAGTTAGCTTTTGCTTGCCAAAAGTTTCTGCCAATAAACAAATATCTTCAGCCACAAACTCTTGCAGATTAGCATTATTTCTCTTTGATTCTGGCAGAAAATAGGATGACCAACTATAATTCTGTGGCGTAGTATTTACACCCAAATTAGATTTTGCTTGTGCTAGTTCTATAAAATCTGGTGCTAAAATTCCTAACTCTGCCGCAAACTTATAAGCAACAAAAAACTCTAACAAAGAACGATGAGCCGGACTATAATCTCCTTGCGCATTACGAATTAGCATAGTTTGCCCCATCATGTCATAATGCCAGTGATCTAAGTCCTTTTCTTCCTGCACAATAGAACCAAAAAGACGACGAATTCGCTCTGGAAAAAGCCGATAATTTAAACTCATAGCATCTGTTGAAAGCATCTCCCATGACAATTCACACAAGAAGTAAAGCTTATCTGATAGGGAAGTAAAAGTTCGTTCAGCTTTGATATCTCTTTGCATTTTCTGTTTAACTGCATAGAGATAAACTCGTGATATATCTATTGGTCTCTCGGCTTCAATATCTGGTAATGCTTCCAAAATTAGATCGCTCATCACCGGACGACTAGCTAATTCTAATAGTTGGGGATTACTCATCACTTTGTCAACAGTTTCTGGCTCAGCTTCAGAGGACAAAACTTGCTGGATTTGTTCTTCGGTAAATTTCTCAAGTTCCAGCACTTCAAATTGAGGAGCTTCTGCGATCAAAGCAGTAGTAGATGCTTGTAATTCACCACTCAATAAAGCTCGTCCTTCTTTCGCTTCTGGAAAGTGTTCTGTTCGACAGGTGAGAATAACTTTTGTTCCTGGAACAACAACCTTTGCTAGTTCCCAAAAATTGTTGATCATGTCTTGACGGCTAATTCGTGTTGCCATTTCATCAAAACCATCAAAAATAAGCAGTAATTTGCCCATACGGTTGAGTTGTTCAAAAGCATCGTAATGAGGCAAAGGTATTTTGTATTTACGAAAGAAAAACTCTGAAAACAAAGATTCCACACTGACAGCTTTTGCATAGTCTCGCAAAGGAATAACCAAAGGTAAACGAGGAAGTGTAACCCCGCGTTTTTGACAATCTCGATAGCGTTGTATTGTAACCCAGGCATAATGTAGAGCAAACCATGTTTTTCCTGTGCCAAATTCACCTAAAATCGAGATATGTTCTTTCACAGGATCGTCTAACCAACGGTCGATATAACCATCTATCCAACCATCTTTTTCTCCATAAGAACTGACTGCAATTTTCTTTTGAGTATTGATGTCTATTTCTTCTTTAGTACAAGCAAGAGGAACATACTTTGTGTCAATTTTTCTCCGTTCTATCTCTCTCTCTAACCAGTCAAGATAGCCACTAAAGTCGGCATCCTGGGCTAAAATTTCATCAAAGGTATAGCAACTTAAAAAATCATTTTCTTCTTTCTCAACTTCATGAAGTGCTGCTGGTGCAATACGACGAGTAGTTACCAACCACCCCTCATCAGTCTGTCGCTCTTCTACTGACTGACGTAAACACATTACATCTCGGAGTCCAACCTCACCTTCAATTCCTCGCACAAGAACCCGATCATATCGATTGCGCCGTACAGGAATATTAATAATCCACTCAAAAAAGTTTTCTCTCCAAATTTCATCTTTTTCAAAGCGATAACCCAAGGTTTCAAACCAACTACGCATTTCTTGAGCAAGGGCGATCGTTTGAAATTTATTTGTTTGTATGGATGGAGTTAATTTATCTACGTTTTCTGCTAGAGTCAATCGAGCTATTTCCGTTCTTATAGCTTCTATATTTGGCAGTCTTTCAAGTTTTTCATGAAGACTGATCATAGTCTGGTGCAAAGAGTCTATTTTGTGATTCGTTAGTACGTCAGCAGGAGTTCGGCTGCATTTGACGACGTTTATAAATATTACGAGAAATGCTGCAATTTCTCGCTTAATATTAATGCCTAAACTTTTAACTTCATCTCCTAATGCATAACCTTCCACATAATGATCAACCTCGGAGAGCAAAATTGAGGAATTGCAATGATCAAATGCTTTACGAAAAGATTTTTTGATTGTTTCTTGCTCGAACAATTGTAAAAATTGCTTTGGTTTACCAACACCGTACTCTACCAAAGCATAAGCATAAACACCTGTGAAATCATTAGGGGGATGATCAGGTTCAAGATTAAATTGTTTTAATAATTTGATGACAGTTTGACTACGTTCTGCTTTATTTTTAATAATTGGACTGCTGATACTGGCGATAGTCCCTATTAATCTACCTATAGGAATTGATGACATAATATTTTATTTAAGAGACATTATCAATTTAATTTGGAGAGTCGTTTATAGTCGAGGGTAGCTAACGTGAGTTCGGAGTTCGGAGTTCGGAGTTCGGAGTTCGGAGTTATGATTTTCTTAATGAGAGAATGAACTTTTCAGACTTCTCATTTGAGTTAGTTTTCTATAAATTTCCTTATATCGAACTCAGGTAGCTAACAACAGAGTAACTATGTATAGTATATCAAAAGTAGGGAAAGTAAAATAAACAAGAGAGTTAGAAACCTAGTTAGTAAGGTGGGGAGTGCATCGGCCTACAGTAAGGTTTTAAGCAATTTTTGTAGTGCTATAACAAAACAAGGGATATTCACAAATAGTTGGATTTTTCAGAATATCCTTAAGCGATTTTCCAAGGAATTAAATAATAAAAGTAATCTCTAAATTCCATTCCGATTTTGAAGTTTGTTCGATATAAATCTGACGGATAAATTCTCGAAAATAAAACCGTCTTTCTGCTTCTGATAAATCTTGCCAAAATCTGGGTAAGGAAACAGCTTCGGCAATGTTTTTTAAGTTTTCTGGGGGAAGTTGTTCTAGTTTAGAGCTTAATTTACTAATTTCTATGTTTAAATTATAGCGTCTAATTTGTGCTGTTTGTTCATCAAGGATATTTGATTGAACTAAAGACGATAATTGATTAATAATATCTTGTTTTTCGGTAATTTGCTCTTGAATATTAGTTTTATAAGCTTCTATTTGTTTAGGATCAAATTTTTTTACTTTGTTGGGAAAATGATCACAAATATACTCAATAGTTTTTGTTAAAACTTGTTGATAGGCAATGGCTTTACATTGGGGTTTTAAAGGACATTTTTGAGGACGAATATAGAGATATTCTTTTTTTTTGTTTCTTTGTGTTACCTGATTAATTATCATTGAATTATGACATTTTTGACAACTTACTAAACCTACTAAAGAATATTTTGCACTGGCAGTTTTTGAGGATAATTTTCTATTTCTACCTAATAAACGATCAATTTGTGCTGCTTCTTCCCGTGAAATAATGGGTAAATGAGTGTTAGAAATAATTTCGTTATTTTTATATCTTAAATCTCCTCGATAAACTGGATTTTTTAACCAGCGACTTCCCGTAGAAACAGAAATTTTTTTACCGTATCTTTTGGCTAAATAATTAACTGCACCTCTTAAGGAACCAAATAATAAAAATTGCTCAAAAAAGTCTTTAATAATAGGGGAGGTACTACGATCTATAAGATAAGATTCTTTTCCTCTACGGTATCCATAAGGTGCTTTTCCTGGAGGTGGTAATGCTTTAATTCTTCTTAAAGCTTGTCCTTTTTCAAGTGATACATCTCTTTTATTTTTACTGATATTTTCTAATAGTTTAGGATCATTGATATCAATTTCTATTGTGTTTTCTAAGCATCCTAATTCGTCTATATTTTTGAATTTATGATGATCTAAAACAATAATTTTAATTCCTAATTTTGTTAAATTCTGATAATTACTCTTGACACTTTCACTGGTATTTCCTAGCTCTTCAATGCGACGAATTAACAAATAATTTGGAGTGATTTGTTCACAATCTTTAAGTAGTTTTTCTAATTCATTTCTGCCTCCTATATCATGATAAAGTCGCTCTATTTTAAAGTGATTAATAGATACTTCTAAATCAGATTTTAGTAAAGGTTCACTATAAAAATAGGCAAAAATTATCATGGAAGAAACTTTTATTTTGAAGCAATTTAAGAAAAAATAATTTGCGAACCTGGGGCATTAATTTTAACAGAAAGTACCTGATGATTAGCAAACGCTTTTGCTAGTTTAGGATGTACTTCTGGGGGTGCAAAAAATAGCATAAAACCCCCTGCACCAGCACCTAATAGTTTACCACCCCAAGCACCTGCTTCTTGTCCTAGTTGATACATATTATCAATTTCTGGATTAGAAATGACCGTATCTAGACTTCTTTTCGCTACCCAAGCTTTATCTAATAGTTCACCAAAAGCACATAAAGATTGATTACTTGTTAAAATATTCCAACCTTGATCCACCATTTTTCTCATTTCTTTGAGGGTTTCGGTATTATCAGCAACCCGTTTTAATTGCTTTTCAACAACTTTAGCAGCACGCCTTTTAATTCCTGTGAAAACAATAAAAATATGGGACTCAAATTCTGCTAATCTTTGGGGAGAAATAGCAACACGGTTAACAATAATATCTTCTTCTGTTCTAAATTCAACTAAGTTGAATCCTCCCATTGCTGACATTAGTTGATCTTGACATCCAACTCGATCATTAACTAGATGACGTTCGACATAAATAGCTTCATAAGCTAAGTCTAAGGGTTTAATAAATTCTCCTTTAAAACTATGTAATGCCTGTAATACTGATACAGTAAAAGCCGAGGATGAACCTAACCCTGTAAATGCTGGTAAGTCGGCTACATTATGCAGTTCTATATCTTTATCTAAACCGCAAAATTTTAAACACTCACGATATACTTTATGTTCAATATCTTCAACTGTTTTGACTAACTCAACTTTACGGTAAGAAACTCGAATTAAATAGTCAAATAAATGACTAGGAAAAGGACTAGCTGTAACATAAGAAAATTTATCAATTGCTGTAGCTAAAACAGCCCCTCCATGTTGTAAAAAATACTCTGGATAGTCTGTTCCGCCTCCAAAAAAACTAATCCTAACTGGCGCACGTGAAATTAACATTGTTCTAACAAATTTGTAAAGTTTTCTTTGATAAATGTTTCAGCTTGTGGTAAGGTTTCTGGAGTTCCAATATCTAGGAATGGTGCCTCAACAGGATGCACTTTAATTTTGATATTTTTGTTGAGCAAAGTAGGAAAAACATCGTATTCAAAACTCAAGGGAAAGTGTGAAGGAAACTGTTCTAAAATTTCATGGCGAAATAAATAAACCCCTCCATTAATAACACCTTTACCAGCCCTTTTTTCAGCAAAGTTTATCAGAGTATTTGACTGATCAAAAACTAAAGAACCATAACGAGAAGCATCATCAACTGACACCCCTAAAATGACGCATCCAACTTCTTGATCGTCTAAATAATTAACTAATTGCTCAAAATTGGCTACAATTAAAGAGTCCCCATTCATCACTAACCATGCTTTGGGAGATAACTTAACTTGTTGCACTGCATTGATAAACCCTCCTGCTGTTCCTAATGGTTCATTTTCACGGCAACAATCCATGTCTATCCCCTTGACTTGATGGGTTTTGAAATGTTCCTCAATCACTTCTCCTAAATGGCCAGTTGAAATGATTTGTTGGGTAATTCCTTGTTGTTTAAGATAACAAATTATCCATTCTAGAAAAGGTTTATTGACTACGGAAGCCATAGGTTTGGGAATATTAGGAAGTAGATGTTTAACTCTAGTTCCATATCCTCCTGCTAAGATGACGGCAGCAATGTTATTCATAGATATATTTTAGAACAATATGGATGTTTTTAATGGATTAAGTGTGATAAAAATATATGTAATCACAGCATAAACACCTACAATTATTGACTGTTGAACAATCATTATTATTGAGTATTTTGTCTTATGTTAACTACCCTAAGTGATGCTTTAAAAGAGTGGAATATTGCTGTTAAAGCACTAGAAAAAGGTAACACAATTTTACTGTTACGTAAAGGAGGAATCAAAGAAAGTTTAGGACAATTTAAAGTTAATCATAATCCTGTGTTATTATACCCTACTTATGAACATCAAAAACCCAATCTCCTAAAATCAGAGTATACTACTTTTGTTAATTCTGTTACTTCCGGTTGGCATCCTCAAACTATTAATATTAGTAGTTGGGCTAAAATTACTAATATTGTTCAGGTTAAAGATTTTTCAATAATTAAGCAACTTTATCCTTATCATATCTGGACTGAAAACTTTGTTGAAGAACGATTTAACTGGAAACCAAAACAACCTCTTTTTGTTTTATTATTGCGTGTTTTTTTGTTACCAAACCCCGTGATTATTCCTTATGACTCAAACTATAGTGGGTGTCGTTCTTGGATTGAACTTAATCAGGATATTTCCTTGTCAGAAAGTTATCCCGTAATAGAAGATAATAACTATTATCAAACAGTAGCAGAAATCAAGAAAATTATTAGTTCTGCTTAAGGTCACTTCTTTGGTAAAATATAATGAGTTAGTTATTAAAATATTAGAGTATGTATCTATTAATTCCAGCAGCAGGAATGGGTAAACGAATGGGAAGCGATCGCAATAAACTATTGCTAACCCTTTTAGGAAAACCTTTATTAAGTTGGACACTTATCGCAGCAGAAAAAGCACAAAAAATTGAGTGGATTGGTATTATCGGACAACCCTATGATTTCCCTGAATTTAAAAATATTTTAGAGACAATTTCTCTTAACAAACCTGTGGAATTAATTACAGGAGGAGAAACCCGTCAACAATCAGTCTATAATGGCTTACAAGCATTACCAAAAACAGCAGAAAGTGTGTTAATTCATGATGGGGCTAGATGTTTAGTAACCCCTAATTTATTCGATAAATGTGCAGAAGAAATTGCAAATAGTCAAGGATTAATTGCTGCCATTCCCGTCAAAGATACCATTAAAATTGTTAATAGTAAACAATTTATTAAAGATACTCCCAATCGTTCCAATTTATGGGCTGCACAAACCCCCCAAGGATTTGATGTCAATCTATTAAAAGAATGTCATGAAAAAGGGAAGCAACTAGGTTGGCAAGTCACCGATGATGCAGCTTTATTTGAGAAATGTCAATTACCAGTTAAAATTGTACAAGGAGAAGAAACTAATTTGAAAGTAACTACCCCTGTAGATTTAGCGATCGCAGAGTTTATTTTAAAACAAAGACTAACACAATAAATAATATCAAAATCAGTAGCACAACCTTCCAGGCTGTAATAAATACAATACTTGTGTTAAACTATGGATTACTAAAATAAAAACACTATATATTTTTGTGTAATTCCACTATTTTTTATTATTGATAAACTCAAAAACTATGAACCAAAATAAACAATTTTTACCTCAAGTTTCTGTCATTGTACCTATCTATAACGGAGAAGAAGACTTACCAGATTTAATTAGTTGTATAAAAAATCAAACCTATCCTAAAGATAAAGTAGAATACTTATTAGTGAATAATAATAGTCAAGATACTACCTCTAAAATTCTTAATCAAGCAACCCTTGAGGCACAAAAAATAGGCATTAACTTACAAGAATTAAATGAGAATAATATTCAAAGTTCTTATGCTGCCCGTAATCAAGGAATTCGCCAAGCAAAAGGAGAAATTTTAGCCTTTACCGATGCTGACTGTCGACCATTAAATAATTGGCTCGAAGAATTAGTTAAACCATTTGTTGACGAAAAAATAGGAATTGTTGTAGGAGAAATTGACGCATTGCCAGGCAATAGTTTTTTAGAAAAATATGCAGAAAGAAATAGTGTATTATCCCAAAAATTCTTATTAGAACATCCTTTTTTACCCTACGGACAAACAGCAAACTTAGCAATTAGAAGCACTATTTTCAAAAATATTGGTTTATTTCGTCCCTATTTAACCACAGGAGGAGATGCCGATATTTGCTGGAGAATTCAACAACAAACAGACTATAAATTAACCTTTACACCCAATGGAATTATTCGTCATCGCCATCGTTCTAACTTTAAAGAATTGAAAAGTCAATGGCAACGTTATGGGCGTTCTAATCTTTATTTACACGAATTATATGGAGTAGATTTAATGCGAGACTTTACCACAAAAGAAGCTATTTATCGCTGCGCACGTTGGTTATTAAAAGAAATACCGAGAGATAGTATTAAAATTTTACAAGGTAAAGCAATACCCCTTGATTTAATAAAAATGCCCATTGATTTATTCAATTTTCATGCTAGAAGTCAAGGACAAAAAACAGCAAAATTATCAGAAAAAGCTAAAGAGATTGACTGGTTATAAATTAATATGACAAGATGACCCTTACAATGAGACAATGGATATAATCCAATTATGAAAAATCCATGTATCAGTCACTAAGAATCCTTGTCCTTACATTAATAAGTTTAACCTTAATTAGTTGTTCCACAGGTGTAGCTGGTTTACAAAGCTATATCGATGCTGCTGATGGTTATCAATTTCTTTATCCTAATGGTTGGGTTGGGGTAGATGTCAAACAGTCTTCTCAAGGGGTTGATGTAATTTTTCGAGATATCATAGAAGAGAGTGAAAACTTAAGCGTTATCGTCAGTGATGTAGACAAAGAAAAAACATTAACCTCATTAGGAACCCCGACAGAAGTAGGCTATTATTTATTAAAACAAATGAATAATAAGGAAGAAAGTGGCCGCGAAGTAGATTTAATTAATGCTGAATCACGGGAAGTAGAAGGAAACACTTATTATAATTTAGAATATGAAGTAACTTTACCCAATCAACAAAAACGCCATAATCTTGCTAGTATTGCTGTCAGTCGTGGCAAACTTTTTACCTTTAATTTATCCACTGTACAAAAACGTTGGGACAAAGTTAAAGACTTGTTTACAACTTCAGTCAATTCCTTTTCAGTCTATTAATTGTATCTATAGCAGGACAAAAAAATGCAACAATCTCCACCTTTTGTACTTGCTTCCGCTTCCCCTGCACGTCTCAAACTTCTGAGAACTGTAGGGATAGAACCTATTGTTTGTTCTAGCAATTATGATGAGTCTCAAATAACAGAAACCAATCCCCTGAAATTAGTGCAAATTCTAGCACAATGTAAAGCAGAAATTGTCGCTCAAAAATACGAAAATTGTTTAGTATTAGGGTGTGATTCTGTGTTAGCTATTGATGGTAAAATTTATGGTAAACCTCACTCTCCAGAAGAAGCTATCGCCCGTTGGCAAATCATGAGAAATAACTACGGAGAATTGTACACCGGTCACGCATTGTTAGATGGAAAACAACAAAAAACTTTAATATCTTATGGTCTAACAAAAGTTCATTTTGCTGATATCGATAATCAGACAATTGAAGCTTATGTTAACACAGGAGAACCCCTAAAATGTGCTGGAAGTTTTGCCTTAGAAGGGAAAGGAAGTTTGTTTATTGAAAAAATAGAAGGCTGCCACAGTAATGTTATTGGTTTAAGTTTACCATTGTTAAGAAAAATGTTACAAAAACTCGATTACTCTATTCAAAGTTTTTGGTAGTCTGGTAGAATTGATATGATTGAAAAATACTTTTTTAACTCAATTGATTCTTATTCCTGTTAACAGCAAACCTCAGATTAGTCATGAACTTAAGTGAATCTTCTCTTCCTAATAATCCAGAAGAAAAACCAAGTTCACTGGTTGGCCTTCGTCGATTTCTAAAGGTATTAGAATACATATTTCTGGATGCTTTTGCAGCAACTGTTATCATTACTTTTGTCGCAAAGAATAAACAACTATTTATTACCCTAGATGCGGTATTTTTAGCGGGGTTTACTTTTTTGCTACTCTTCAATTCTCAATACTTTTCTGCCAAGGATAGAGCAGAAAGAGAAAGTAAATATGAGGAACTTTTGGGAAGTTCACAGTTATCAGATAATCGACTTCAACTAGAAAGAGAAAACGCTCTACGCTACTGTCAACAATTAGTTGAAGACTACAGTAGTACCAGAAAGAATTCTAGAAACTTTTACTATATTTTACAAATTTCTACCATTATTTTTTCTGGTGTTACCCCAGTATTAGTCTTAGTAGATAAGCTAGATACTGGTCCAGAATGGTTAAACTGGTTACCAGTTATTCTACCAGCATTTGCTTCGATTTTTGCCAGTTTTGCAACATCATTCCCCTTAGAAAATAGGTGGAAAGAAGCCAATAAAGTTGTTGAAAATCTCGAAGCAGAACAAGAAAAATTCATACTAAAAATCACAAAATTGGATATGAAATCTATAAAAACAGGAGAAAACATAGAGAAAAAAGAAAAAAGCAAAGAAGAAAAGCAAGCAATAGAAAAACAAGCGATCGCAGCCTTTATTAACCGAGTTAATGATATTCATTTGAACCAAGTTCAATCAGAGGTTGAAGATATCAACCAACCTGAGCTAGATACAGCTACTAGAGGTGAAGAAACCTAATCTTTCAGTTATAATCTTTACTGAGGACTAATGCACTCAGTATTTTAGTAAATATTCAATCACTTAATAACATGATCACTGACACTAATCTCTCTCCAGAAAAATATCAACAAAAAATGCAAAGACGGAAAGAAATACAAGAAAAACGTCTTGCAGAAGCATCCAAAGAAAAAGGAATAATTATTGTTAATACAGGGAACGGTAAAGGTAAAACTACAGCAGCTTTAGGAATGGTAATGCGCTCCCTCGGCCATGGGTATAAAGTAGCTATTATTCAGTTTATTAAAGGAGCTTGGGAACCTGCCGAAAAAGCAGTTTTAAGTCGCTGGGAAAACCAACTAGAATTTTTAGCCATGGGAGAAGGTTTTACCTGGGAAACTCAAGATAGAGAAAGAGATATTTTAAAAGCCAAACAAGCTTGGGAAAAAGCCGTTGCTTTTATTAATAATCTTGACTATCAATTAGTCTTACTCGATGAGGTAAATGTCGCCTTAAAATTAGGATATTTAGAGGTAGAAACCGTCGTTAAATCCCTTAAACAAAAACCAGAACAAACCCATGTTATCTTAACAGGAAGAGGTGCGCCAACCGAATTAATTGAAGTCGCTGATCTCGTCACAGAAATGAAATTAATTAAACATCCTTTCAAAGAACAAGGGATCAAAGCTCAACCCGGCATTGAATTCTAAAGACTTGATTTGTTATCAAAATTGGGCTATAATAGGAAATTGTGAATTTTTGCTAAGGCCATGAATGCTGAACAAATTATCAAAGACATAGAATCCGAATATATAAAGAAGGACTTACCAACTATTCATGTTGGTGATACCGTCCGAGTCGGTGTACGTATCCGAGAAGGTGGAAAAGAACGGGTTCAACCCTACGAAGGCACCGTTATTGGTATGCGTAACGGTGGTATCAACGAAACCATTACCGTGCGCAAAACCTTTCAAGGTGTAGGTGTAGAAAGGGTTTTCCTTATCCATTCTCCACGCATTGCCGATATTAAAATTATGCGTCGTGGTAAAGTTCGTCGGGCAAAACTCTATTATCTACGTGATAGAGTGGGTAAAGCGACCAGAATTCGTCAGCGTTTTGATCGTCCTGTTTAGAATTACTTTGGAAAATAGCGCACATAATCACGCGAAAAAGTAACAAAGTGCGCTATAATAGTTAAGGATTAGAGCATAGTCTTTGACCATGACTCTTCCCATGCGCTCTTAGTTCAGTTGGTAGAACGCAGGTCTCCAAAACCTGATGTCGGGGGTTCAAGTCCTCCAGGGCGTGTCAACAATATAAAACTTGATTTTTTCTCGATTCGCCAATTTCCGAGGTATTATAAAAACATGATTTTAATGAGAAAAGATCATGAAAATTTTGGTACTCAATGCAGGATCGAGCAGTCAAAAAACCTGTTTATATAGTATAGAAGAAAACATCTTACCCAAACATTCCCCTGAACCTCTATGGACAGGAAATATTGATTGGACTGCAGCTAAAGATCACGGTATCTTAACAGTAAAAGCCAATAATATTAAACAAAAAATAACCATTAATATTGCCGATAAAGCAGAAGCAATTCCTAAAATGCTGGCTACTTTAATCACAGGAGAAACAAAAGTTATTGAGCAATTGAGTGATATTAATATAGTTGGTCATCGGGTGGTTCATGGAGGAACAAAATACAGCAAAGCCACTAAAATTACACCTGAAGTTAAAGCCAAAATTGCTGAATTAATACCCCTTGCTCCCAATCATAACCCCGCACATATTCAAGGCATAGAAGCCATAGAAAAAGTCTTAGAAAATGTGCCTCAAGTGGCAGTGTTCGATACCGCTTTTCATCAGACCATTCCTCTAGAAAACGCAGCTTATCCCATTCCTTTTGAATGGGTAGAAAAAGGAATTCGTCGTTATGGATTTCATGGCATTAGTCATCAATATTGCGCTAATCGTGCAGCCGAAATTTTAAATAAACCCCTATCTTCCTTAAAATTAATTAACTGTCATCTCGGTAATGGTTGCTCATTAACAGCTATCAAAGACGGCAAAAGTTTAGATACAACAATGGGATTTACTCCTCTAGAAGGATTGATGATGGGAACCCGTAGCGGTTCCATTGATCCAGCCATTTTACTCTATTTAATGCGAAAATATGCCCTAACACCCGAAGACTTAAACACCTTGTTAAACAAAGAATCCGGGTTAAAAGGAGTTTCCGGCATTTCAGCCGATCTGCGAGCCATATTACAGGGAATGGAAGAAAATAATTTTCGCGCCCAATTAGCCTTTGATATGTATATTCATCGCCTGCGATCGCAGATTGGTGCCATGTTAGCCGTCTTAGGGGGACTAGACGCTTTGATTTTTACCGCAGGAGTGGGAGAAAATGCCGCTTTAGTGCGAGAAAAAGCCTGTGAAGCCTTTGAATTTCTAGGACTCAAATTAGATAAAAACAAAAATGAATCCTTCCCCATTGACCAAGACATCGCCACCGAAGACTCATCTATTAGTATTTTAGTGATCCATACAGAAGAAGATTGGGCGATCGCTCAACAATGTTGGCATTTGCTCACTGGTAACTGATAACTGCTCACTAATAAAATTCTTCACATTTTGACAAACTGTGTTAATATCTTGGATGATTGACTCAATAAAGAAAATTACCTAGAGGCGAGACAATCAAAATTGGTGGTGGAGTTTACAGGAGCAACCCGAAAAATGTCAGAGACACAACAACCCCTAACATCCCAACGAAGCACCTTTGACCCCATCCGCATTGGTGTTATCGGAGTCGGTAACATGGGGCAACATCATAGCCGAATTCTTAGCCTACTCAAAGATGTGGAGTTAGTCGGCGTATCTGATGTGAATGTGGAACGGGGGATCGATATTGCCAGTAAGTATCGAGTCCGTTTTTTTGAACATTACCAGGATCTGCTGCCTCATGTCGATGCAGTCTGTATTGCTGTTCCTACTCGTTTGCATCATTCCGTTGGGATGGAATGTTTACAAGCTGGTGTTCACACCCTTATTGAAAAACCCATCGCTGCTAGTATCACCGAAGCTGAATCTTTAGTTAACGAGGCTGCTAGTTCTCATGGCATTTTACAGGTAGGTCATATCGAACGCTTTAACCCTGCTTTCCAAGAACTGAGTAAAGTCTTAAAAACGGAAGAAGTTTTAGCACTAGAAGCCCATCGCATGAGTCCTTATTCTCAAAGGGCTAATGATGTGTCTGTGGTTTTGGATTTAATGATCCACGATATTGACTTATTATTAGAGTTAGTTAAGTCACCAGTAGTTAAATTAACCGCCAGTGGCAGTTGTGGCTCAAATTCTCGTCATCTTGATTATGTAACCGCCACACTAGGCTTTGCCAATGGTATTGTCGCTACCCTAACAGCCAGTAAAGTAACTCATCGTAAAATCCGCCGTTTATCTGCCCACTGCAAAAATTGTTTAACCGAAGCAGATTTTCTCAACAACGATATTTTAATTCATCGACAAACCACCGCAAATTACAGCACCGACTATGGGCAAGTATTATATCGTCAAGACGGTTTAATTGAAAAAGTTCATACCACCAAAATAGAACCTTTACACGCAGAATTGGAGCATTTTGTTCATTGTGTGCGAGGAGGAGATCAACCCTCTGTCGGAGGAACTCAGGCGTTAAAAGCCTTGCGTTTAGCCAGTTCCATCGAGCAAATGGCTTTAGACGGCAAAGTATGGGAAAACTCCGATGTTAGCTATCAATATCTAAATCCCTCTGTTTCCTAAAAATTAGTAAGGCGAGTCATCAGAAGTTGTTGTTTTTTCTAGATCCCTCGTCCAATTCATAGCCTGTATCTTTAAATAGGTTTATACAGGTTTTTTTTGTAAAAAATCTAAGATGTGTTTTATCAAGAATACCAGAAGATTGATAATTCCATTTCCCATAAAATATGAAGGAAGTTAAAACCTTAATGCTTCTAACGTTTGGAATACTGGCAATTATAATACCTTCTGAGGAAAGTAATTTTTGACAATGACTTAAAATTCTCCAAGGATCATTCAAATGTTCCAGAACATCTAGCAAAAGGAGTATATCAATACTTTTTTCAAATTTATTTAAAACATTAATTGACTCTTCAATATTTGCTGCAATAACTTCATCGCATTTCAAACTTGCTTGAGTGGCAGCAGCTTTGCTAATTTCGATACCTATTGTATGAGTGACATAGTTATTATCTTTGAGCCACTTCAATGTTTCTCCAGCACCACATCCAATTTCGAGAACTGTGTTAACTTTATGAGGTAAAAAAGTAGTGATTTCTTTTCTGATTTGTGAAAAATATGTGTTTTTTTGAGACATTATTGTTAAGTTACCTGTGATTATTGATAAGATATCTCTTATCGTCAATCTTGAATGACCATATCAGTTAGTCGTCAGTTTTGAGAACTAAGTATAACAAAAAATTAAAACATTTTTAAAATAACTGAGGTAGTGTTATGGTTCACCAGTCAGGGGAACATCTGCCAAATAAGTACGTATCATATTTGACTATATTTTTATCTTCTCCTCATTGTCTCAAAACTGACAACTGATTGCTATATATGTTTAACTTTGATTTCCTTGGAAATCAAAGCAATTAAATCAGCTTAAAAATAGAGTGTTAATAGAAGCTTGACCAAAGAGATTATCAAGAAAAAAATTCAAAGTTGTTTCTTTGATTAATTCTTGATGAACTGCGATTTCTCCAAACTTAACTGGTATTTTTTGTTGTAATTCTAAAATATATTCAATATCTTTTTGTTTTAATAAAGAAGCTTGTTTTAAATATTCACCAATAGGATATTTCGGCCCTTGTTGTAAACAACTAGTCCATTCTTCGGCAAAAAAATCCACTGTTTCTTGTTTTAACCATCCTCGTAAGGCTAAAATTTCACCAATTTTTTGATCTTTATATTCTTGTTGATCCCTTAAAACAGTTTGTAGTTGTGCTTCTGTAATTAAATCAGCATCCCGTAAAATTTCTCCCAATAAGGGTTTCCAATAACTTTGAGGAACAACAATATGAGGAGCAGAAATGATTATACTAGACTTCATCTTCATAGAAAAACAGTTTTATTGCTATAGTATTAGTTAATTGCTATCATCACTGTGATCTTAATTACATTCAGAAACATTTTGATTTTCTCGTGTAGATTTATAATCGTAATTATCAGAAAACTGAATTTTACCACTTAAATCTAGCAAATTACGCTTTTTATGATGTCTAATCAGTTCTTTAAGAGCAAAATTGACTAAATCTTTCTTAGTGCGCAAATTCGTTAATCTAAACGCTTCTTCCACTAAGCGATCATCAAAGTCAATATTGGTTCGCATGGCTTAATTTAATGTGTTTTATGTGCAAATTTATCTACATTATATCAGTAGATTCTGTAGCTCAGTCTGTCCCTGAACCCAGTACCATTATTTCCTTAGCAATGGTTGGTGGTAGTTTATTGTTGAGTAAACGAGTTAAACGGGGTTAATTTCTGTTGGTGTGAGGGCATAATAATATTATGTCCCTACGGGTTTTGATGATGTGTAATAATAAGTTAGAGGTGATAACATAAACTTAAATAAAACAAAAATGACCAGTGTTAATTTATCTATTCCCTTTGAAGCATTAGTTAAAGCTATTAAATCCCTTGATTTAGAACAAAAGCAACAAGTGTTAGAAATTTTAGAAGAACAAATTTTTGAATCAGAAGAAAAATGGGAAAATAGTCCAGAAATTATTGCCGAAGTTGAAGAAGCTAAAAAAGCTTATCAATCAGGAGATTATTTAACTCTTGAAGAATTTATAGCAGGTCAATCTTAGATAAGTTAATGCCTTATACTGTCATCATTCCTAAACCTGTACAAAAGCAGTTAAAACAATTATCTCCTGAAATTTATCAGAGAATAATTACAAAAATATCACAATTAGCAGATGAACCCCGTCCCGCAGGTGTTAAAAAACTTAAAGGATTTAATAATGAATATCGTATTAGAATTGGTAATTATAGAGTACGATATGAAATTAATGATTCAGAACTAATTATTATCCTGGTAAGTTGTCGTCATCGTAGGGATGTTTATCGAGATTAGTAAACTGTGATCGCTCTTATTATAACTGTTTATAACTGTTGTGCTACAGTAATAGGAAAAAAAATCTTTTCCTACTCAGAAAATAATTCATCAAAGATACGACGACGTTTATAAGGAGACTCAGGAGTTAAATAACCCCATAAAGACTCCCAATAAAAAAAAGAAACACCATCAAATCCTTGTTTTCTCACTGTCTCAACTTGCTGTTTAATTTGTTCTATTTTCACAGTATTATTCAGAGTTCCTGATAAAATGCCAATACTAACAGGAATTTTTTGACGAGCTAATTTAACAGCAGGTTTATGTAATTCTCTATTAAAACTCTTGATGTCATTTCGATACACTTGTAAAACTAATTCATCGATCAATCCCCGTCTTACCCAAGTTTTCCAATCTTGTAAATAATTTTGATAAGAAAAAGAATGAGAATTAGGAGATAAAGAAACAATAATATCAGGATTAACTGTTTTTATTGTTTTCACTAAATCTGTCATAAATGCGGTAAGTTTAGCTGCTCTCCACCTCATCCATTCACTATTATGGGGATCTTTTGGTGGACTTTTTCCTCTGTGTTCTTGTTTATAAATTTTCACCGTCAAAAGATCGTATCCTAATTCTACAGGCAATCCAAAATGATCATCTAACTGTACACCATCTACCTGATAATTCATAACAACTTCTAGCATTAATCCTTTGATTAATTGCTGTACTTCAGGGTGAAGAGGATTTAACCATACTAACTGACTAACTTGCTTTTGATAAGCAGAATTTCGCCAACGTTGAATTAAATTATCTGATTCTTTTTTATTTTTAGCCTCTAACTCATCTTGAAATAATGTATTAGCTGAACCCTGTTTACTTTGGGTTAACCAATCTGGATGTTTTCGAGCCAAAAGGGAACTTTTAGGAATCATTAATCCATACTCAAACCAAGGAATAACATCTAATCCTCTGCGATGACTTTCCTCGATAATAACCTTTAAAATATCGACATTACCCCTTGTCCAATTTAGAAAAGGTTCTTGAGGTTTACCAATCATTTCGTTCGCCAAAGAACTAGGATAAAAAGTATAACCACGATTCCAAACAACAGGATAAACCGTATTAAAATTATGTTCAGCTAACTGTTTAATCGCACGACGACTGCTACCAGGAACAAATAAAACCGCACTAGCAACATTAGTTAACCACACACCTCGTCTCTCTTGAAAATTAGGAGATGTCACCACATTTTTTGATGAAGAAAACACTGATTCTGAAACAGAGAGAAACACTAAGATAACAAGAGTTAAACCAATACAGATTAAACGATTACGCCAAAGAGACAATTTTTTACTCATTTCATTAATCTATATTCTTCTCCTGTAATTCTAAACTATCGATCCAATCCTCAATAAGTGCTGTGATTGTTTTATCTTTTTGGGCAGCATATAAATATAGCTTATTTCTCCTGCGCTCAGACAAACGAATTGTTAATGACTTTGTTTTCATACATACATATTTAGTGCATCAGTGTTAGTATAACATCAGGAGGGAAAAATATGATGTATGGATGCCAGCAAAATCTAATTAGTCCAGACAAACAGCTAAAAGCTATCCTTGAATTTATTTGTTCTGAGTCTCATAAACTAACTAACTGTGGGATTTATTATGCTCGTCAACTTTATTTCAAAACCTATAAAATTATTGGTAAATTTGATTTAGAGAAAGAGTATAAAAGCAACAAGCATTATCAAGTTTTATACTCTCAAGCAGCACAAAAAATATTAAGAAGTGTTGCGGAGTCGTTCAAATCATTCAAGGAGTAAAGCAAGGGGGTTTTAACCCATTGCGGAGTATCCTTTTAGAATCCCCGTTGATTTATCACGGGGAGAAGTCAAAGGTCAAAGTACAGTATGATGGATGACAAAAGAAACCGTAAAATATTTGCCAAAGTAGCCAGAAACTTGCTATGATATTAAATCCGATAGCAATAATTATCATTGTAACTAGCAAACCTCTTCTGGATTAAAGACTGTGGCCAATTCAAAGTCTGCACTGAAACGTATTAAAATAGCCGAACGCAACCGACTCCGCAACAAAAGCTATAAGTCGGCAGTTAGAACTCTAATGAAAAAATACTTCCAAGCAGTAGAGGAATACGCTGCTTCTTCCACCGAAGAAAAGGAAGAAAAAGGAAAAGTGGTACAGCAAAGCATGTCAGCCGCTTACAGTAAGATAGATAAAGCAGTAAAACGGAATGTTTTACACCGTAATAACGGAGCCAGAAAAAAAGCCCGCTTAGCTAAAGCTCTAAAAAAAGTTGCTCCAGCTTCTTAAAATCGGTCAAACCTCCCTAAATAGGTCATTTTTGAAGCTGTAATGAGATGTAAATGTCTCACGGTTGGGCCTCTTAAATTACGAATAAGAGATAATTAAATGGGAATAAGGAGACAATCTCAACCATAAATTATCAATTATTACTAGCATAAGACCAAATCAGAGGAGACCAATGCAACTGATAGATACCCATGTTCATATTAATTTTGATGTGTTTGAGCCTGATCTCGAAGACATCAAAACTCGTTGGCAAGAAGCAGAAGTTGTTCACCTAGTCCATTCCTGTGTCGAACCTAGCGAATTTCCAAGCATTAAAGCATTGGCTGATCGCTTTGGCAACCTATCCTTTGCCGTGGGGTTGCATCCCTTAGACGCAGAGAAATGGACAAACAACATGGGAAAAGAGATATTAGACTATGCTAAATCGGACCATCGAGTAGTAGCCATCGGAGAAATGGGGCTAGACTTTTACAAAGCTAGTAATCAGGAAAAACAACAAGAAGTTCTAGAAGCACAACTAAAAATTGCCCACCAACTGCAAAAACCAGTCATTATTCATTGCCGGGACGCGGCCCAAAAACTCAAAGATGTTTTAGAATTATTTTGGCAGCAAATCGGTCAAATAAGAGGAGTTATGCACTGTTGGAGTGGAACACCAGAAGAAACAAAATGGTTCTTAGACCTGGGATTTTACATCAGTTTCAGTGGAGTTGTCACCTTCAAGAACGCCAAAACCATTCAAGAAAGTGCCAAAATAGTCCCCAGCGATCGCCTATTAGTAGAAACAGACTGTCCCTTTTTAGCCCCTGTTCCCAAACGAGGAAAACGCAACGAACCAGCCAACGTTCGCCATGTTGCCGAATTTTTGGCAGAATTACGTAACGTTCCCTTAGAAAACTTAGCCCAACAAACAACCCAGAACGCTTGTCAACTGTTTAAATTATCCCTTGTACCCTAATAACCTGAATTCGATATAAGGGAATTTTTAAGACAACTTGTCAACATCAGGAGTATCAAATACCCATTGTCTCCTAAAAAAAAGACTCAACTCTGAATTCCGAACTCAGGTTAACAAGGATACCCCATAACAACAGCCAATAGAGCAACCCATGACTACAAATCTGATCTATAACTATAACCTGCTACCAGACCTAATTGAAATTCAACACGCGAGTTTTCGTTGGTTTCTCGAACAAGGACTAATAGAAGAACTCAATAGCTTTTCCCCAATTTCAGACTATACAGGAAAATTAGAACTACACTTTTTAGGAGAAAATTATAAACTAAAAGAGCCAAAATACGACGTTGACGAAGCCAAACGACGGGATGCCAGCTATTCCGTGCAGATGTACGTTCCAACCCGTTTAATCAACAAAGAAACAGGAGAAATCAAAGAACAAGAAGTATTTATAGGTGATTTACCCCTAATGACCGATCGCGGAACCTTCATCATCAACGGTGCAGAAAGGGTGATCGTTAATCAGATTGTGCGCTCTCCAGGGGTTTATTATAAAGCAGAAACCGACAAAAACGGTAGAAGAACCTACTCAGCTTCTTTAATACCCAACCGAGGTGCTTGGTTAAAATTTGAAACAGACAAAAACGGTTTAGTATGGGTGAGAATCGATAAAACCCGTAAATTATCCGCCCAAGTCCTACTCAAAGCCATAGGACTCAGTGATAACGAAATCTTAGACTCCCTACGTCACCCCGAATTTTATCAAAGAACCCTAGATAAAGAAGGCAACCCCACAGAAGAAGATGCCTTACTGGAATTGTACCGCAAACTAAGACCAGGGGAACCCCCCACAGTCAGTGGTGGACAACAACTCCTAGAATCTCGCTTTTTTGATAGTAAACGCTATGACTTAGGGCGAGTAGGAAGATATAAACTCAACAAAAAATTACGCCTGAATGCAGCCGATACCATGCGGACACTGCGTTCAGAAGACATTTTGTCAGCCATCGACTATCTAATTAACCTAGAATTTGATATCGGTACCGTCGATGACATCGATCACTTAGGTAACCGTCGGGTGAGATCCGTAGGAGAACTGCTACAAAACCAAGTCAGAGTAGGATTAAACCGCCTAGAACGCATTATCCGCGAAAGAATGACCGTCAGTGAGTCCGATAGTCTCACCCCGGCCTCTTTGGTTAACCCCAAACCCTTAGTAGCAGCCATCAAAGAATTTTTTGGCTCATCTCAATTGTCCCAATTTATGGACCAAACCAACCCCCTAGCAGAATTAACCCACAAACGGCGTATTTCTGCCCTGGGACCAGGAGGACTTACCAGAGAAAGAGCAGGGTTTGCCGTCCGAGACATCCACCCCTCCCATCATGGACGTATTTGCCCCGTAGAGACCCCAGAAGGACCCAACGCCGGTTTAATCGGTTCCTTGGCTACCTACGCAAGGGTCAACAACTACGGATTTATTGAAACCCCTTACTACCGTGTGGAAAATGGTCGGGTAAGACGAGACTTAGACCCAGTTTACCTAACAGCAGACGAAGAAGACGATCTACGGGTAGCCCCAGGAGACATTGGCACCGACGAAGAAGGCAATATATTAGGAAACGCCGTACCGACCCGTTATCGGCAAGAATTCTTCATTACCGGCCCCGATCAAGTGGATTATGTTGCAGTTTCCCCCGTACAGATTATTTCTGTAGCAACATCAATGATCCCCTTCTTGGAACACGATGACGCTAACCGCGCCTTGATGGGATCTAATATGCAACGGCAAGCCGTACCCTTATTACGTCCCGAACGTCCTTTAGTGGGAACCGGTTTAGAGGCACAAGCAGCCAGAGACTCAGGGATGGTTATTGTTTCCAGAACCGAAGGTATTGTTACTTATGCCGATGCCAACGAAATTCGCGTTAAAGTTACAGGACCCGAAGGCCACGAAAAAGTTGGTCAGGAAATTCAATATATCCTGCAAAAATATCAAAGATCCAACCAAGATACCTGTTTAAATCAACGTCCCTTGGTTTATGTAGGAGAAGACGTAGTACCCGGTCAAGTATTAGCCGATGGTTCCGCCACCGAAGGAGGAGAACTAGCCTTAGGACAAAATATCTTAGTGGCTTATATGCCCTGGGAAGGCTATAACTACGAAGACGCAATCTTGATTAGTGAAAGATTGGTCTATGACGACGTTTATACCAGTATTCACGTCGAAAAATTTGAAATCGAAGCCCGTCAAACCAAACTAGGACCAGAAGAAATCACCCGTGAGATTCCCAACGTAGGGGAAGATTCCCTGAGAAACCTCGATGAACAAGGAATTATCCGCATTGGGGCCTGGGTAGAAGCAGGAGACATTTTGGTGGGTAAAGTGACCCCTAAAGGAGAATCCGATCAACCCCCAGAAGAAAAACTCTTACGAGCTATTTTCGGGGAAAAAGCCAGAGACGTACGGGATAACTCCTTGAGAGTTCCCAACGGAGAAAAAGGCCGGGTTGTAGATGTGCGCGTGTTTACCCGTGAACAGGGAGACGAATTACCCCCAGGTGCCAATATGGTGGTAAGGGTTTATGTTGCCCAAAAACGCAAAATCCAAGTTGGGGATAAAATGGCAGGGCGACACGGAAATAAAGGAATTATTTCCCGTATTTTACCCATCGAAGATATGCCCTATTTACCCGATGGCCGCCCCATGGATATCGTCCTCAACCCCTTGGGTGTACCCTCACGGATGAATGTGGGACAAGTGTTTGAGTGTCTTCTCGGTTGGGCAGGAGAAAACTTAGGAGTACGCTTTAAAATTACTCCCTTTGACGAAATGTACGGCGAAGAATCATCAAGAAAAACCGTTCATGGGTTATTGGAAAAAGCCTCCAAAAAACCTCGTAAAGATTGGGTTTATAACACCGATCACCCCGGGAAAATAGACGTTTACGACGGACGAACCGGAGAAAAATTTGATCGCCCCGTCACCGTTGGTGAAGCCTATATGTTAAAACTGGTTCACCTCGTAGATGATAAGATCCACGCCCGTTCCACCGGTCCCTATTCCTTAGTGACCCAACAACCCCTTGGTGGTAAAGCACAACAGGGCGGACAAAGGTTCGGAGAAATGGAAGTATGGGCCCTAGAAGCTTATGGAGCAGCCTATACCCTACAAGAACTGTTAACGGTGAAATCCGACGATATGCAGGGACGTAACGAAGCCTTAAACGCCATTGTTAAAGGGAAACCCATTCCCCGTCCAGGAACCCCCGAGTCCTTTAAAGTGTTAATGCGAGAATTACAATCTTTAGGCTTGGATATCGCCGTCCATAAAGTAGAAACTGCCGAAGACGGAAGCAGTCGAGATGTAGAAGTTGACCTGATGATTGATAGTCAACGTCGCGCCCCGAACCGTCCCACCTACGAATCTTTGAACAACGAGGAACTCGAAGAAGAAGAAGCGTAAACAGTTAACAATGACCCGTGAATAATTAATAGTTAATGGTGAAAGTTAACCGTCATTTATTAACTATTAATTATCGATTATTAACTATCAACTATCCATTAACAACTGCGATGACATTCTATAACCAAATTGTTGACAAAGGCCGTTTAAAAAAATTGGTAGCTTGGGCCTATCGTAATTATGGTGCAGCCCGTAGCTCTCAAGTAGCGGATAATTTAAAAGACTTAGGGTTTCGTTACGCCACAAGAGCCGGTGTTTCTATTAGTATTGACGATCTAACCGTCCCTCCCACAAAACGGGGAATGCTCGATAGTGCAGAAAAAGAAATTAACACCACAGAAGCGAAATACGCCCGGGGAGAAATTACCGAAGTAGAACGTTTCCAAAAAGTAATCGATACCTGGAATAGTACCTCAGAAGAATTAAAAGACGAGGTAGTAAAGAACTTTCGACAAACCGACCCCTTAAACTCTGTCTATATGATGGCCTTTTCCGGGGCGCGGGGTAACATGAGCCAAGTGCGTCAGTTAGTGGGAATGCGCGGCTTAATGGCAGATCCCCAAGGACAAATTATCGACCAACCCATTAAAACCAACTTCCGCGAAGGACTAACCGTAACAGAATACGTCATCTCTTCCTATGGAGCGCGTAAAGGGTTAGTAGATACAGCCCTACGGACAGCAGACTCAGGTTACTTAACTCGACGCTTAGTAGACGTTTCCCAAGATGTGATTGTTCGCGAAATCGACTGTGGCACCCATCGCGGCCTGAAAGTAACCGCCATGAAAGACGGTGAACGGGTGAAAATCGCCCTGGGCGATCGCCTCTTAGGACGGGTTTTGGCAGAAGATGTGGTAGCAGGAGATGAAGTCATTGCCACTCGTAACCAATATATCGACGGAGCTTTAGCCGCTAAAATCGGCAAAAGTGTAGAATCGGTGGTGGTGCGATCGCCCCTAACCTGTGAAGCAGCACGCTCCGTTTGTCGTTATTGTTACGGTTGGAGTTTAGCCACAGGACGACCCGTAGACCTGGGAGAAGCGGTCGGTATTATTGCAGCACAGTCCATCGGAGAACCCGGAACCCAGCTAACCATGCGGACTTTCCACACAGGAGGGGTCTTCACCGGAGAAGTTGCCGAACAGATTAAAGCCCCCGACGAAGGAACCGTTAAATGGGGTAAAGGTTTAAGTACCCGTAAAGTCAGAACCCGTCACGGGGAAGACGCTTTCCAAGTTGAACTGGCAGGAGACTTAGTCTGGACTCCTTCGGGTAGTGGCAAGAAAATGACCTACTCAGTTACACCAGGTTCCGTTCTCTTCGCAGCAGACGGGGATAAAGTAGAAAAAGAACAGATGTTAGCTGAGGTAACCGCAGCTAAGTCAACCCGTTCCACAGAACGGGCAACAAAAGACGTATCAACCGATCTAGCCGGGGAAGTCTTATTTGCTAACTTGATCGCCGAAGAAAAAACCGATCGCCAAGGTAATACCACCCATATCGCCCAAAGAGGGGGACTGGTTTGGGTGTTATCAGGGGAAGTTTATAACTTACCCCCAGGGGCCGAAGCGGTGGTAGATAACGAAGAGACAGTTACAGAAGGCACTGTCTTAGCAGAAACTCAGTTAGTTTCCGTAAATGGAGGGGTGGTTCGTTATCAACCCCAAAGCCGTGAAATCGATATTATTACCGCCTCTGTGTTGTTGGATCAAGCTGAGGTGCGCAAAGAAAGTACCGCAGGTCATGAACAATATGTGATTGATACAGCCGATGGTCAACAGTTTTTATTAAAAGCCACCCCCGACACCAAAGTACAAAACCACGCCATTATCGCCGAGTTAATTGACGATCGCTATCAAACCAGCACCGGCGGAATATTGCGCTACGGTGGCATCGAAGTGGCTAAAGGTAGCCGTAAAACTGGTTATGAAGTGGTGGAAGGGGGAACTTTACTCTGGGTTCCCGAAGAAACACACGAAGTCAACAAAGATATTTCGTTGTTAGTTGTAGAAGATGGGGCTTATGTAGAAGCCGGAACCGAAGTGGTTAAAGATATCTTCTGCCAAAGTTCAGGGGCGATCGAGGTGGTGCAGAAAAACGATATTCTCCGAGAAATTATTGTTAAACCCGGAGAATTTCATTTAGATGTGGACCCCGATGAAGTTTCTTTTAAAAACGAGGACTTGATTCCCCCAGGCACCGAAGTCTTACCCGGGGTGGTGACAACGGATATGCGTCAAGCAGAATGGATCGAAAGTACGGAGGGGATGGGATTGTTATTACGTCCTGTGGAAGAATACCCTGTTAGTAACGAACCAGCCGCTCCCTCCCAAGGTTCCATCAACGAAGAAGACGGTGGACGACAGATCGAACTGCGATCGGTGCAACGTCTCTTCTATAAGGATGGGGAACGGGTAAAATCTGTAGACGGCATTCCTCTTTTAAGCACCCAATTAGTCCTAGAAATTGACACAGGAAGCGAACAAAGTGCCGCTAATTTGGCCGCGGATATTGAGCTAAAAAACGACGAAGAGGAAGATTGTCAACGGCTACAGTTAGTTATCCTGGAGTCTTTGATTTTGCGTCGGGATCTCGACACCGATCCTCACGGTGGCATCATTAACACCAGTGTTTTAGTGACAGATGGGGATCAAATTGCTCCAGGTGCAGTGGTAGCCAAAACCGAAATTCAGTGTAAAGAAGAGGGACAAATTCGAGGCATTAAAAGCGGTGCCGAGGCGGTTCGTCGGGTGTTAGTTGTGCGAGAGGAAGACCTAGACAATATTATTGTCCAAGATCAACCAACGGTGGCCATCGGTGATTTGATTGTTGCTGGTAAGGAGTTAGCCCCTGGGGTGGCGGCTACTGAGTCTAGTTTAGTGGTGGCTATTAACCAAGTTGATGAGGGTTATGAGCTTAAATTACGCTTAGCCCGTCCTTATCGGGTGTCTGCTGGAGCCATTTTACACATTGCTGATGGGGATCTGGTCCAACGGGGGGATAACCTGGTATTACTGGTGTACGAACGGGCAAAAACTGGGGATATTATTCAGGGTTTACCAAGAATTGAGGAATTATTGGAAGCCCGTAAGCCCAAAGAAGCTTGTGTTCTGGCTCGCAAACCAGGGGTTTGTCAAGTTGAGTATTTAGAAGACGAAACCGTTGATGTCAAGGTCATCGAAGATGATGGTACTGTGAGCGAATATCCCGTTTTGCTCAATCAAAATGCTATTGTTTCTGATAATCAACAAGTGAATGTGGGTGATCATTTAACCGATGGGCCTGCTAACCCTCACGAATTGTTAGAGGTCTTTTTTGACTACTATGTGGACAAAAAAGGGGTTTATGAGGCTGCTTTGGTTGGCTTACAAGCGGCACAAAAATTCTTAGTTGATCAAGTGCAAATGGTTTATCAGTCCCAAGGGATTGATATTTCTGATAAACACATTGAAGTGATTGTGCGTCAGATGACGGCTAAGGTTCGGGTGGATGATGGGGGCGACACCACCATGTTACCTGGAGAATTAGTGGAATTACGGCAAATTGAACAGGTTAATGAGGCTATGGCTATTACAGGGGGTGCGCCAGCACGATACACTCCTGTGTTGTTGGGTATTACTAAAGCTTCTTTGAATACCGATAGTTTCATTAGTGCAGCATCTTTCCAAGAGACAACCCGTGTCTTGACTGAAGCGGCCATTGAAGGTAAGTCCGACTGGTTACGGGGTTTGAAAGAAAACGTGATCATCGGTCGTTTGATTCCTGCGGGAACCGGTTTTAATGCCCATGAAGAGATGGTTATGGGCAGCGCGGATAACGCTGAAGAAAGTCTCAATAATCGTTATGGGCAGGCAGAAAAAGACAAGAAGAAGAGTAATAAAAAGTCCACTAATCGCTTAATTGGGGCTACCCTCGATGAGGTGGATGAAAATATGATCCTCGATGATAATATTGCTCGTGCCTATACTGAGGCTGACCCCCCTTGGTCTAATGAATCTAAAGAAGATAAAGGTAAGAAGGGTAAAAAATAGGAAACTTCTAACTGACAATTTTATTAGGACTGTAGAGTTATTTGTGTTAATCTACAGTTCTTTTTTTTGACACTCCAAGAAGTAACAGCGATCGCTAATCTTAGTGTTCTCAAAAGTCCTTATTATGGTACTTTTCGGAGTGTAAAATGGTTAGGTCAAAGTCCTGATGGGAGTTTGACGGTTTAGATAACTTTGATGGTTAGGAAGCAAGTAATACTAGATTAGTTATAATTTATCTCTTAATTTACTTGATTTTTTGGTAAGGAAATACAAAATTATTATTCCAATAATATCAATAATAATAAATAATAAAAACCAAGCTGAATCAGACAAACCTGATTGAGACGAACCTGATTCAAACAGATTTTTTAGGAACGCACTTAAATTAAAATCCTTTAGACCTTCCTTTAGACCTTCCGTTAGACCTCTGAAAATAGTCACTAACCCTAAACTTATTAATGAGACTGTTATCAATGAATACCAAAAATCCTTATTTGTCTTTGCCGTTTTAATAAAGGAGTAACCAAGTACAATTGCTAAAACCCCAAGAAAACTATCCCAAATATCATAACCATCTCCTGAATATTCGACAGTAATAATTACTGCAAAAGCGGTTACAAGATTTGCATATTTATCCCCATGTAATTTCGGAATAAGAAAATTCATTTTTTTAAACATAATCTATAATCATATTGCAACTAAGATATAATATTAATCAAAATCATATCAAATATAGTGATGATTTGCTAACCCTTTGCTTAACTAACTTTTCCTAAACCTACTTATTAATATTTTAGTTTAATGAGCGTGGGAGATGTTGGAAGTGTTGATATGTTAATGTTTAATCTATGCAAATCAAAACTGTTCTTAGTGTGGTCAAAAGTCCTTATAGTCGTTTCAAATAAGTTGGAGAGAGAGTAGTGTGAGCATCCTGCTAACTATGGTGACAATACCGTAGGCAAGTTTTGTCTAATTTCTATTTGAATTAACTATATGATAGAAGGAGGATACACAGGAAATTACTTTGATAGTGAGAAATAGGATAATAGACCTCTTGTAAAGTAAAGAAAACATAAATATTAAAGATTGTTTATTAATCTTTTAATAAATTGAAAATAACAATAAATAGTATCATAAGGTTTGGAGGAAGAACAGTGGCTGGATTATTCGTTATTGTCGCAGGTGTATTTAGTTTGTGTGGAGCTATTTTAAATTGGGATTGGTATATGAATCACCGAAAAGCTCGGTTTCTTTTGAGGATGTTGGGTCGAGGAGGAGCGCGTGTTTTTTATGGAGTTTTAGGGTTAGGATTAATTATATTAGGAGGGTTGTTACTTTTTGGATTCATTGAATAGTCAAGGGCAATAAAAAAGTGATATAGATGGTATATTTCTCTTTGTGTAATATGTAAACAAATAAATGAGCAACACAAGTTCCTATCTATTCATAATCAAACTATGGAAAATTCATTAATTCATCCCGACCAAACTTTTGCTTTATGGGCCATTCTCTTATCAGCAGCAACTATTGGTATTTGGGGAGAAAAGACTCTCTGGGGTGCTAAAGTATCCGGTGCTGTTATCACTATGTTGGTGGGATTTTTGTTATCTAATTTGAAAATTATTCCTTTAGATGCTCCTACTTATAGTATTGTCTGGTCTTTTTTAGTTCCTTTTTCTATTCCTCTACTTTTATTTAAAGCTAATTTAGCTCGTATTTTCAAAGAA
Organism: Crocosphaera sp.; assembly: GCF_030064895.1. Classification (GTDB taxonomy): domain Bacteria; phylum Cyanobacteriota; class Cyanobacteriia; order Cyanobacteriales; family Microcystaceae; genus Crocosphaera. The sequence goes on from NZ_JASJEB010000061.1 coordinate 60,352, forward strand.
TCTGGTTTAATGTTGATTGCTTACTTAATGGGATCAATAGGAACATTATTAGGAACAATATTGGCTTATTATCTAATTCCTTTAGGAGAGTTTTCCAAGAAATTAGCAGGGGTGTTTTGTGCGACTTATATTGGGGGTTCAGTGAATTTTTTTTCAACAGCAAAGACCTTACAGTTAGATTTGGATTCAGGGGAGTTATTAGCAGCAGCTACAGCAGCAGATAATTTGGTTATGACAGTGTTTTTTCTGATTCTGTTTACCCTACCTTCTATTAAGATTATCCAAGGATTATTTTCTAATAAAAAATCTGCTAAAAATAGCCAGGAAAATGAACCTAATGTTAGTTTGAAATCTCATAATAAAACAGAATTATCATTACTTCAAGTAAGTCAATGTTTAGCTATTAGTGCAATTATTTGTGCAACAGGGATCGGAATTGCTTTTTTATTGGGTTTCCCCAAAGCAGGAATTTTAGTTTCAACTATTTTAATTGTGGTTTTAGCAACGGGTTTTCCTCAATATTTAGGTAGGTTAACTGTAGCTGAAGAAATTGGTACATTATTGATGCAAATATTTTTTGCTGTTATTGGTGCTAGTGCTAATATTTGGGAAGTTATTCAAGTTAGTCCCCTTTTATTTGTCTTTGCTGCTTTAATTTTGACTGTTCATTTATTAGTATTATTGTTAGGAGGAAAATTATTGGGTATAGATTTAGCTGAATTAATTATTGCTTCTAATGCGAATATAGGCGGTCCTACAACTGCCGCAGCTATGGCCAGTTCAAAACAATGGAATAAATTAGTAACTCCAGCCATTTTATGTGGAACTTTGGGCTATGCAATTGCTACTTTTATTGGTGTAGCTTTAACAAATTTGCTCTACTAGGTACGGCTGACGACTGATAGCTAAATGCTGGCATTAATTTTATATAAAACGTGCTTACTTAAATAATGTTCTTTGGGTAATAAAGGATGCCGGAATTGACCAATAAATCTCATCCCTATCCTTTCCATAACCTTACGAGAACGCAAATTTTTAGGAACAGTAAAGGATACAATTTCTGATAAATTTAGTTCATTAAATCCATAATTAAGAGATGCTTTTGCACCTTCGGTGGCGTAACCTTTTCCCCAATAATCATAAGCTAAACGCCAACCAATTTCTACACAAGGAGTAAAAAAAGATTGAAAACTCGGAATCGATAAACCAGTCAATCCAATAAAAGTTTGATTCTCAATTAATTCTACAGCAAAAAAACTATATCCATCTTCTTTAAACCGTCCTTTTATGCGTTTAATAAAACTATCACTTTCTTCTTTTGATAATAGTTTCGGCATAAATTTCATCACTCTTGGATCAGAATTGAGCTTAAAAAATGGTTCTTTATCTTCTTCTTTCCACTGTCTTAATTTTAGTCTTGGTGTAACAATTTCTATCATATTCATATCATTACTCATTATGGTTATTATCAATTAAAGGTTTAAAAATATCCCCTGTCTTGATCCGCTTTTAAGGGAAAAAATAAAGAAATTCTCTATCTATAACCCTCTCCCTAGAAAGGGAGAGGTCATTATACATTATCCATTCTTCAGGTTGATCATTAATGCCTTATCTGGAGACTGCAACACGCTGCATCCCACAATCTTGCATTGTTTGAGTTAGGGCTATGTAGTTCATTCTTCCCCCTGTAATTTGATATTCTGGGCGAGGATTAGGTAAATGACCCCTGGGGGCTTGTAAACTAAAGTTAAGGTTATATTTGAATTGTATCCATCCGTCTTGATTTCGCCATCCGATTTTTTCCCCGAATTTATCATAAGCTTCTGTATCTACTAAACGTCCGGGTACATTATCGGTTTCTAAAAAAACATCAAGTTGAACAGTAAAGCCAAATTTCCCCTCAGAATGTTTTTTCCAGAGATCGTCTATGATTCTGAGATCCTCACACTTAATAGGTGTTGTTATTCTAAGACTATTTACCACCTCATCTTCCGGTGGTTTTGGTTGAATTATCGCTATCCATCCTTGTTGTTCGCGCTCGGCAGATTGTAAAAGCAAGTTGGTAGTGATTTCATTGGCTCGCAGCCATTGTTGTTGTTGTAAACTTTCTTCTAGTGGTGTGTAATCAATCCCTGTTTTTGAAGAGATTAGGGAAGACTGATTATAAGGGGTTTCTTGTCCCAAAACAGAAAAGGCAGAAACACTACTAAACAATAAGATACACAATAGTTGATTAAATGGCTTGGTTACTTTTAGCATGGATGATCACAAAATTATCAAAATCGGGGTATTTTTGTAGTTTCTGGTTCAATTCTAGCACCATCAATAAGGGAGGGGTGGAAGGTGTGACAATACTACTGGGATAAGCTTGAAAAGTTTATGAAATAAGGATTGTGTGAGGTTTATCTCAAAAAGTTGAGCAACAAGTAATACTAAAATGAATATTAATATTTTCTTACCCTTTCTCCCAAATCTTCCTTCTACCTACTGAGGAAAAGGAAAAACTGATAACTGATGAGTAATAACTGATAATAATTAAAGGTACTTTTTTGATAATAATGCTAATTACTGATTCTCTCCTACTGGATTATAAAAGATGTTCACGTCGTGCTTTTCTGAATATTCATGGTGATTCAAGACAAAAAGATCCAGAAAGAGATTTTCTAAACAAACTACGACAAGATAATAAACGTCACATTGCCTTAGTCTTAGAAAACTATTATCCTCATTATCAACAAGTCCCATTCTCAAATACTAGCCCCAAAGAAAAAGCACAAACAACCGAAACATTGATGCAGCAGGGAGTTAATTGTATTTATCAAGGACTATTATGGGTTGATGATAATACCTCAACATCTGTTGAGTGGCGAGAAAACTTTTTGAGAATTATGCCTTTTGGTTATGATTATCTGGGAAAACCTCACTTATTAATTAAACAACCTGGCCAATCTAAATTTGGGGACTGGTCCTATTATCCTGTCAGCATCCATTTAGGCCGCAAAGCGAAACCAGAATATAAGCTAGTAGCTACTTTTTATGCTCAATTGTTAGCTATTATTCAAGAAACATCCCCTCCAACCCCAGAATTAATTACCCGTCCCCTCAAACAGTCATCGGTGGACACAGTGCAATGGTTATCAAAGCTAGAGCTTATTCTCGAGGAATGTTTAACAACTCTGACAACAGAGGAAGAACCAGAACTCTTCATTTCCAGACAACGCTGTAATCTTTGTCGTTGGTATAGTCACTGTTATGCGATCGCTAAATCTCAAAGACATCTTTCTTTGGTTCCAGGGGTGACTCCCAGTCGTTATGGATGTTTACAAGAAATTGGGATTACTACTACTGAGTCTCTAGCTCAAGCTAACTCAGACACCATCCAGGAAGTACTCGGCAAGGAATTGGGTGAAAAATTGCAACAACAGGCTCATTCCCTTGTTTATAATCAAGCTATTGCTCGCTCTCAATCCCCGTACAACCTCTCAGATATCCTTGCTGAGCGAACCTTTGAACTTTATTTTGATATTGAAGCAGAACCAGAACGGAATTTAGATTATTTATTAGGGGTTGTTCTCGTTAATCATCTCACCCAAACCCAAACCTTTTATCCTTTTTTAGCAGAAACTCCTGAAGAAGAAGAACAGATTTGGCAACAATTTCTTAAGTTTGTCAATACTTATGATCAGGCTCCTATTTTTCACTTTTCAGAATACGAAAAAGATACGATTAAACGATTAGGAAACTTATATGGAACCCCCCACTCTCAAATTGAACATTTACTATCCCGTTTAATTGACCTTCATCACTGTGTAATTACTTCTGTTATTCTTCCAGTTGAAAACTACTCTCTCAAATCATTGGCTAACTGGTTGGGGTTTAATTGGCGTGATGCTGGAATCAGTGGGGATCAATGTGTTTGTTGGTATGACCAATGGTTAACTACAGGGGATCGCAGTTTTCTAGACTCTATTGTACGTTACAATGAAGACGATTGTTTAGCTACCTTTCACCTCAAAAATTGGTTATGGAAGTTCTTCACTACAATTGAGTTTTGATTCTAGTAATAAATCCCTAAACACTGATTATATTCTCAACATTTATTCATGAAAAAAGTTTAATTTTGGTAGTTATTGGGTTCAAATTTGAAGTTATGCAAAGATTTTTTACAAGATCCCTAATAGTTAATTGATATTATCTCGATTTTGAGGAAAGTAATGTTATCCTGGTAAACAACACACACACGCTCTATGGGTAATGAGACCTTAGAAATCATTTTTTAAGAACCTGACCCAGACCAACACTTCAAAGGTAATCGCTATGATACTCCCTATTTTTCCACTCTTATTCTTAATCACTTCCATCGGCAGTGTTATCTGGTATCAACGCACAGGAAATGATATTTTTGGGGTGTTAGCTTGTGGCAGTGCTTTGGCTTGTGTCATCTGGGGACTGGTGATTTCTCATTGGTTAATTCATATCCTAAGTTTGATTATTTTATTAAAATTTAGAACTCCGATTCTCGGCGCAGTTAAAGTTAATATAAATAACAAATAATTTTCCTTTGTGTCAATTTAAAATTTTTAAAAGCTGTTGGTTCTTTTGATATTTCTCAAACATGAATCAACGGCTTTTTTTAGATTGTAGGGGTTAACGGCAGTTAACCCCTACTTTGGGCAATTGGTATTAGCTAAGGTTTTCAGGAGAAGAAGAATTAGCTTTCGCCACTTTCACCACCTTCGTCGTCTTTGTCTGCTTCTTTGGGTTCCGCTTCTTTGGGTTCTTCGGTAGCATCTCCAGCAGGAGCAGAGTCAGTAGGAGCAGTTGTATCACCACCGCCACAAGCACCAAGAGTAGTAACTAAACCAAGGGTAATTAATAGTTGAACAGCTTTAGAATTCATTATTGGTTTCCTCAATTAATCAAATCTTAATCTAAGGTCTCTATTCTAAAAAATACTTCCAAAAATTGCCAATAAAATTATCTTATAGGTGATACATAAGTTGAGATAATGGGAAAAAATCTAACTACGACGCAACAGTACACATGATTTTGACCGTTGACAACATTATCACCACCGAAGAATTAACCCAACTCACAGAAACCCTTTCTAAGAGCAAGTTTGTTGATGGTCAAACTACTGCAGGATGGTACGCTAAGCTAGTTAAACATAATACTCACATCTTGCATTAGAACAAGAATACTTAATAAGTAGAGGCAGAAGGCAGGGGGCAGGAGGCAGGAGGGGAGAAAAAAGTTGAAAAATAAGATTATTTAGCTTTTAAATTGCT
>NZ_JASJEB010000062.1 GCF_030064895.1 Crocosphaera sp.
CTCAGACTTTCTCAAATAGCGAGGGTTATCAACAGTATTTCCCTGAGCATCAGTATAAAACTCTTTTAAGCCCAGATCAATTCCTGTTACTTGTCCCGTTGGTTCATGGTTTTCTTGACGTTCTACATCAATGAGAAACTGGCAATAATAACCGTCAGCACGTCTAACAACTCTTACCCGTCTAATCTGTTGTTCTGAATATAACGTTCTTTGACTACACCATAAATCAAATTCTCCTGCTTTAAATCCATCGGTGAATTTAATTTTACGTCTATCATCAGATAGCTTGTACCCTAATTTATTGGTCGGATTTCATCCCCCGCTAATTTTCATGAGTATTTTGTGGAAAAATGTAGCGGGGGCATTCATCCGACATTTTAGGTAAAAGGTTTCCGTGGTTAGGTAGGCAATGCCCACCTAAACCAAATAAAATTAAGCTTCGTCTAAAGCCGCAATACCAGGTAAAACTTTACCTTCTAGCAGTTCTAAACTAGCACCACCACCGGTAGAAATATGGCTCATTTTCTCAGCAACACCAACTTTTTCAACCGCGGCAACAGAGTCACCACCGCCGATAATAGTTGTGGTTCCGGTGCCGGTTAACTCAGCTAAAGTACGGGCGATCGCTTCGGTACCAGCAGCAAATTTATCAAATTCAAATACTCCCATAGGACCATTCCAAATAACTGCTTTACAATCTGATAAAGCTTCTTGGAAAAGTTTAATGGAGTCAGGCCCAATATCTAAGCCCATCCAACCATCTTCAATGCTATCAACGCTAACGGTTTTAGCATTAGCATCGGGGGCAAAGTTATCGGCTAAAACCACATCAGAAGGTAACAAGAAATCGACACCTTTCTCTTTAGCTTTGGCTTCGAGAGACTTAGCTAATTCTAATTTATCGTCTTCTACTAAAGACTTACCAACGCTTAAGCCACGGGCTTTATAGAAGGTGAAAATCATACCACCACCAATGATTAGCTTATCGCATTTTTCTAAGAGGGTTTCAATTACACCAATTTTACTAGAAACCTTAGAACCACCGATAATAGCCACTAAAGGACGTTGGGGGTTTTCGATGGCAGCTTGTAAATATTGCAGTTCTTTTTCAATCAAATAACCAGCAACACTAGGACTTAAGTAATGTGTTACTCCTTCAGTGGAAGCGTGGGCGCGGTGGGCGGTTCCAAAGGCATCGTTAATGTATAAATCTGCGTTAGCTGCTAACTGCTTGGCGAACTCAGGATCGTTGCCTTCTTCTTCTGCGTGGAAACGGAGATTTTCGAGTAAAGCAACTTGACCATTTTCTAGCCCTGCAATAGCTGCTGTAACGGACTCTCCAACACAATCATCACACATGGTGACTTCTTGCCCTAATAACTCCCCTAAACGGGCTGCAACGGGCTTTAAACTCATGCTCTCAACTACTTTACCCTTGGGACGACCCATGTGGCTACAGAGGATAACTTTGGCCCCATTGGTGATTAATTCTTTGATGGTGGGTAAAGCAGCACGAATACGGGTATCATCGCTGATGGTTCCGTTGTCGAAAGGAACGTTAAAATCAACCCTTACTAATACTCGTTTTCCAGCGAGATCGGCTACTGATAAATTGGCGATCGTTTTCTTAGACACAGTTAATATCCTCCAATGATTGCTTAGAGATGCTAAAAAAAAGATTAAATCAGCTTGTGCCTAAATACAAGCACTCCAACCCCTGAGAGAATAAAATGGAGACTGGGAGATAGGGGAGCAGAGGGAGCAGAGGGAGCAGGGGGGCAACATATTAATATTGTTTCTAGTCTTCCCACACTTCCCACCCTTCCCACCCTCCCCACTTCATAAAGTTTTCTTGCATTGAAATAGGGGCAGGTGATCACATAGTGTTGGTATTCAAAAGAGGGATAAGTTATGTTTAAAACAATTTTGTTTCCGGTGGATCAAAGTCGAGAAACCCGTGAAGCGGCTGAAACAGTGGTTAATTTAGTTAAGACTTATGACAGTCGTTTAATTTTGTTGTCGGTGGTGGAAAAAAACCCCGATGGTGAAGGTGTTTCTCAAGGAGGAATAATGACTTCTGCTGAAGCGGTCGCTCAATTATTACAAGGGGCCCAAGCTTTGTTTGCTGAGCAAGGGATTGAAGCGGAAGTTATGGAAAAGGAGGGGAAACCTCCGTTTGTTATTTGTGATGTGGCCGATGAAAACAATGTGGGGTTAATTGTGATGGGATCACGGGGACTCGGGTTAACAACGGAAGGATCTTCTGAGAGTGTTACTAATTTAGTGATTAATTTGGCTCCTTGTCCTATCCTAATTGTTCCTTAATTTTTTTTTCAATGGGCAATTATTAATTGTCCATTTTTCATTATTGATCTAAAATTTTGGCTACTGTTAGCTGAGATGTTAAATTTAGTTCTGATAATATTGGTGAAGCGATCGCCTCTTTTTCTTTAAATATTTTTTCTTTATATAATCCTTCTACTAGGTTAAATATAGTGATTTTTTGTTCAATTGGATCAACAATCCAATATTCAAGAATTCCTCTTGCTTGATATTGCGATCGCTTATAACGATAATCTCTATCTCTATTTTTTTTCCCTGGTGATACCACTTCTACAACTAACTTAGGGGGTGGCATATCCATTGTAATTGTTGAACGAGAGGCCGATTTTAATGCTATTACTAACTCTTCTGATAGTATTATTAATTCAGGTAAACGGACCGTTGCTTTACTTCCTGTGACTACAATTTCTGTACCGATTCTTAAACGATCAGAGGAAATTCCTTGGATAGCAAAATAAGCAAATAAAAATGAAGCGATACGAAGATTTAAGTCACTTTCAGGAGGCGTGATTAATAATTCTCCATTTTCTAGTTCATAACGATTTTCTGTCTCATTTTCGTATTTAAAATAGTCTTCTAATGACATTATTTGAGGTGCGATAACCATAGTTACTTAACCTTTGATTTTAGAATCATCTAAATTATAATATATTTTTCTTAAGAAATGTTAGGAATGGGTAAGTGAATAATTTGGTCTTGATATTCAGTCTTAAAAGAATATTCAGCAATCAAAATAAGTTCATCTAATGTTTCTCCAATAGTCATTCCAGGACTGAGGATGAAAATACCTGGAATATGACAATTTTTTTGTAAATGATCTTTTAAATTAACAGGCATAGATGTACGATTATTAGTAACAAGAATAAAATCATGTATCTCACACCAAACCAAAATTTCTGGGTCTAAAGTTCCTTTTGGAGGAGTATTTGGATCTCCAATTGACCAAACAACTAGATCGGGTTTCCGTCTTCTTAATTGTTGAAAATAAAGAGGAGATACATTTTCATCCATGAGATACTTTAAGGTCATTATATTTTTTTTCTTCTTTAATTTTCATCAATTTTTGAACAATAGGAGAAGGATTATTTTTTTGTTCTTCTCGCATTTTTTGACCCCATTCTAACCATTCAGCTATATATTTACTTACGGACTCTTTGTTATGTAAATAGTATAAAATGGTTGCATAAACTTGTTCTAAACTTAAAGTATAAGTTTGAGCAATTTCTTCTGGAGTTTTGGCTTTGTAGATAAAATCATACAAGATTGTTTCAATTCCAATTCTAGTGCCTTTGAGTCTAATATCATTAGAATTAATAAAGTTGAAATATTCTTCTAATTGCATTAATTTACCTTATTCATGGGTAATTTTTACTTATCTTATTATTTTATAACAAATAACCTCTGATTGCTTCATAAATGTTCTGTAATAATTCCTCAAAAGTGTCTCCTTCAGTTGCACAACCTGGAAGTGCAGGAACTTCTGCCCAAAAACCTCCTTCTTCTGCTTCATGGACAATAATTTTTACTTTCATAAGGTAATTTTTGGTTATTAATTATGATTAAACGTGATTATAACAGAAAATTATCAAGCTCAACTAATTGTTAATGTTTTGTTGTAATTAGGATATTTTAGAGAAGATTTTGTTATAATATTTCCTATTAGTTTTCGTTAAGCAACTTTATTAGAAAGGAGAATCTATGAACAATAATGAGCCTGATTTAAACAATAATCTTGAGGATAAAATATTACCTGAATATGATTTTAGTCAGGGAGCAAGGGGGAAACATTCTCAAGCTTACCGGGAGGGACATAGTTTAACTATCAATAAAATTAAACTGAAACACTTAATCCAAGAAAAACGCCAACAAATTATTGATATTGCGGCTAAACATGGGGCATATAATATAAGGATTTTTGGCTCAGTTGCCAGAGGTGAGGAAACAGAAAATAGTGATATTGATTTATTAATTGATTATCATTTAGATAAAATTACTCCTTGGTTTCCTTCTGGTTTAATGCAGGATTTACAATCAATTTTAGGTCGAAAAGTAGATATTGTTACTGTTAATGGTTTAAAAGAAAGGGTTAAAGAAAAAGTATTAGCGGAAGCAGTTAAGTTATGAGAGATGATCAAGAAAGATTACGAGATATTTTAGATGCAATTAATCAAATAGAAAAGTATTCAGTACAAGGAAAAGATAAATTTATGGAAGATGAATTAATACAAACTTGGGTAATTCATCATTTAATGATTATTGGTGAAGCTTCTAGTAACATTTCTCAGGAAATTAGAGAAAAATATCCTGATATTCCTTGGGTGGGGACTATTGATGTTAGAAATATTATTACCCATGAATATTTTAGGGTTGATCTTAATATCATTTGGATGATTGTTGAAGATAATTTACCTGATTTTAAAAAGAAGATTGAAACTATTTTATAATTACTTTTTACTCCATTATTATAATATGAAATTACCTGATATTTAATGATATTTTCTTACATATAGCTTATTCGGTGGGCAAATTAATATTATTTAATGGAAGATTCTTAACTTATGAAATTTTCCCCACCCTACCTTAATCAGATGATTATTTTTGACGAGATTTTTTCCATTTATCATAATCTTCCTCAGTTCTAATTAAAATCATTCCTGCTTTTTTGGGGTCAAAATTATCAGGGAAAGTTGTTGAGCAATCATTATTTGAACACCATCTCAATTTTGATTCTGAATCAGTATAAATTGCCCCTGATAGGTTAGCATCTGTTAAATTAGCATCTGTTAAATTAGCATCTGTTAAATTAGCATCTGTTAAATTAGCATCTTGTAGATTCGCTCCTTCTAAAATAGCATCTTGTAGATTCGCTCCTCCTAAAATAGCAGCTTGTATTTTAGCTGATCTTAAATCAGCATTTTGTAGTTTAGCTTCAAATAAATTAGCATTTTGTAGTTCAGCTAATCCTAAATCAGCAGCTTGTAGTTTAGCTGATCTTAAATCAGCATTTTGTAGTTTAGCTTCAAATAAATTAGCATTTTGTAGTTCAGCTAATATTAAATCAGCATTTTGTAGTTTAGCAGATTCTAATTTAGCATTTTGTAGTTTAGTTTTAAGTAAATTAGCATTTTGTAGATTAGCTAATCTTAAATCAGCATTTTGTAGTTTAGCTTGAAATAAATTAGCATTTTGTAGTTTAGCTTGAAATAAATTAGCATTTTGTAGTTTAGCTTGAAATAAATTAGCATATTCTAGATTAGCTGATTCTAATTTAGCATATTCTAGATTAGCTCCTCGTAAATCAGCATATTTTAGATTAGAATTATTCAAAGTAGCACCACATAACTTAATTTTAACAAGATAAGCATTTGGTGCAAATAAACCGTTTAAAGGCTGTCTTGGAAACCGATAACCAAAACTTCCTCTGTTTTTACATTCTTTACCATCCCAATACCAATGTTTATCTGTTGTGACAGTTATAAATGGAAATCTCGCAATAAATGGTAATCTTAATGGTCGAGAATTAAGAAATTCTAATGCCTCAATTCGTCCTCCACTTCCTGATTGTCCTGTTGCACTATTAATAGTTTGCCAAGCAGAAAAAATCGCAGAATTGCGACGGTCATCTTCCGTAACAATAAACATAATTAGACCAATAACAATGGCTAAATTTCCTAATCTTCCTAATATATCAAAAAAAGCTTGTTTATCTGTCCATGCTAACCCTGGTTCTAATATTTTTCTCTCTAAAATATAGTAAGGTTTGCCAACAACAAAATAAAAAGGTTTATATATAATTGGTAATCGTTTAAACTTAATTTTTTGCTTTGCTTTTTCCCAATAATAGTCTTCATAATAATCTAATTTATCCTCTGGTTTTCCATCTTTTTTCCAAAGAAAATAAGTCATTGATCTAATTTCTATTTCTATTTCCGCTTGCTGCAAATATTTTTGAAATTTTCCTTTAGGTTTTCCTGCTTCTTCCCAAAGTAAATAAGCAGTAGGTTTAATTTCTTGTTCTAATTGTGCTTTTTTATAATAATAATCAAAAGTTCCTTCTTCTCTTCCTGCTTCTTCCCAAAGTTCATAAGCTCTCTGCTCAATTTCTTGTTCTAAAGCATCGTTTTCTTGTAAATTCTTTAAACGAAAATTATTGAATCTATCTCTAAACCAATTCACTGTTTATTCCTCTAATAGTTTAAGGTAAATAATCATCATTTAAAATGTATTCAACAGGGAAAGGAATCTCTATAGGAAGAAGATTATCAGATAAATTAGTCTTATCCAAAACAATTTTTCTTGCATCACTGTAACATTTAGGAAGATTCTCATAAAATAAGGGGTTTAAACTAGGACTATCTTCAAGCAATAATAAAATTTGTCTTCTTTGTTCTCTAATGGTTCCTTTCCAATTTCTTTGATTATAATCTCTTTCAGTTTCCCAATAAGCTAATTTTAATAAGTATTCTAATAAAACAACTAAGAGACTTTTTATTTCTCTTTTATCGGACTTACCTAAACTATCTAATTCCTCAATAAGATTATCCCAGTCAATTTTATCAAAGTCTTGTGCTTTTATTTGTTTAATAGTGGTTTCTATCCATAAACAAAAATCTTGCTCATAGAGTTTTTTTTGAGTAAGTACCGAGTTGATAGGATGGGTATTCATAGACAGAAGTTAAGTCAAGGTAATCTTATTATAATTCACTTATCAGATAATGAAAGTAGAATCATGAGATGGAAAAAAGAAATAATTCAGATTATGATACAAGAAAATAAGTTACTCTAATTATGGAAACTAATAATAGAAAAAGCAAACTTATCCACAGGATATTGATTAATTCGAGTCAGCAATTTTATATACTCTGTTCCTGATCTTCGCTGTAAAAAGCTAATATGATCAGTGTCTAATAAATATATCATGTCTCCTCATCTATTTCATCCGTTAATTTTTCAGATTTACGCCATTTTTCACCATATTCTAATGCTTCTAAAAAAGCAGATTCATCAGAGATTGATCCTGTTATCTTTTCTAACCAGTTATTAGAATTAGGTTTATCATTAATCTTAGTTTGTAGATCAGCGATCGCTTGTTCAATATCGATTAATCTTTTTTCTAGATTGGTTTCGTTTAACATAAGATTGATTGATTAAAAACAATATTACTTTAATCTTAGTGTAGCATTTTATTATAAAATTTGCCTGAAATTGAGATCGCCTGTCAAATATTGTTTAATCTCTTTTCTATATTGGTTTCGTTTAACATAATATTAATTGATGATGTTAGATTTTACGTAGATATCGCATTTACTCATTGTTTGATTCTGTAATATATTATCTTATGATACAATAGAATAGATTAGTGTCAAATTAAATTACTAAATTATAATGCAAAAAATAATCATTGAAGTAATCCCTTTAGAGATATTATAATTATTACTCCCAATAACTTTTTGAATAAGTTAAATTTAGAATAACAGATTAATCTTATTGGGTGGGCAAATTAATATTATTTCAGATAAGATTGGTAATTTATTAAAATTTGCCTAACCTACTATACTTATGATATTATAAAAGTGGCGCGTCCCCAGGGAAAACTTACTAATAATTCAATTAACTGATTACTCCACATAAAAGAGGTAAATACAATGACTGATATTTTTATAAGTTGTAGTCTCAAAGATATTGAATGGGTTAAGCGTATTCAAGAACATCTTGCACCTTTACTTGAAAGAAAAAATTTATCTCTTTGGTCTTATGATTTTATTTATCCTGGAGAAAATTGGCAAGAGACTATAGAAAAGTCCATCAAAGAATCACAAGTTATCATTGTATTAATCAGCGAAAACTATCTGAATTCAAGTCTTCCAGAAGTTGAGCTATCTCTAATCTCTAAGAAATATCATCAAGATTCTGTTAAGATTTTCCCTGTTATTATTTCTTCTGTTTCCCAGTCGTCTGTTCCTGATCTTTTTCAAATGATACAAGCTTTTGGTTCTGTTTCTAAACCCTTAAGTGATCTATCAAAAGAAGGACAGGAAAAAGCTTTAAGTGAGTTAACAAAAATAATAGATGATTGTGTGTCAGCTAAACCACAGAATATACATATAAAAATAGCAAATATGGGTAATATAACAGATAATGTATTCGTTAATATAGCAAATAATTTAGCCAAAGATCATGAACAATAATCCAGAGGAAATTCACTCTCAACAAATTGATAATGATGATCTTTTTCTCATTCAAGAAGATGAAGAAGTTTTTTCTATTCTTATAGCATCTACTAATAAGAATTCAAAACATGATGAATTATTAGGGATGGTTGCTTATGCAAAGTATTCTCTACAAAAACATCAATATGTTAGTTTATATAAGCGAGAAAATAGACAATTACCAAGTAAAGAAGTTCTCAAAGCGATTATCACACCTTTCAAAGATGAAAATAGTGATGCTTTATCCTCACTAAAACAAAGTTCAGAGCAATTTTTAAAAGAATATACTCAAGAGTATTTAGAAAATACTAAACAAGAAAAAATAATACAGCCACTAGAAAAAGTTATAGAAAAAAATACTAATTTTTGGGTTGCTGTTTGGGCTGGTATAGTAGGAGCATTTATTTATTCAGTTATAATAGCTTTAGTCATTCTCATTGTAACTGCGGCTATTCCTAATAATAAGTTTGCCAGAATTATTAAAATTTTACTCGAAGATAATACGACAGAAATAAAACAGCCACCCCAAAACCCTTAAACCTAAATAAAGGATTAGATTGTAGCAATAAAGGCAAAGACAGAGTATACAATAAATTCGGTTTATTCTATCTAACTCTACAAAAACGCTTATGCCACGCCGCGAAGACTTAAAGAAAATCTTAATTTTGGGTGCAGGACCCATTGTTATTGGCCAAGCTTGCGAATTCGACTATTCTGGTACTCAAGCCTGTAAAGCACTACGAGAAGAAGGCTATGAGGTAGTATTGGTGAACTCTAACCCTGCCTCTATTATGACCGATCCAGGAATGGCCAATCGCACCTATATCGAACCCCTCACCCCCGATATGGTAGCAAAGGTGATTGCCAAAGAACGTCCCGATGCGTTATTACCAACAATGGGAGGACAAACTGCTCTTAATGTTGCCGTAGCGTTGGCAAAAAATGGCGTTCTCGACAAGTATAATGTAGAACTGATTGGTGCAAAATTACCAGCCATCGAAAAGGCAGAAGATAGGGACTTGTTTAAAGAAGCAATGAACAAGATCGGGGTTCCCGTCTGTCCTTCAGGTATCGCAAGTACCCTCAAAGAAGCACAAGCGATCGGTGAAGAAATTGGCTCTTACCCTTTAATTATACGTCCTGCCTTCACTTTAGGGGGTACAGGAGGAGGTATTGCCTATAACCAGGAAGAATTTGAGGAAATGGCGCAGTTTGGCATCGATGCGTCCCCTGTATCGCAAATTTTAGTAGAAAAATCCTTATTAGGGTGGAAAGAGTACGAACTGGAAGTAATGCGCGACTTAGCGGATAATGTGGTAATTATCTGTTCCATCGAAAACTTTGACGCTATGGGTGTGCATACTGGGGACTCTATCACCGTTGCACCGGCGCAAACTTTGACCGATAAGGAGTATCAACGCTTAAGAGACTATTCCCAAGCTATTATAAGAGAGATTGGGGTAGAAACCGGCGGATCTAACATTCAGTTCTCTGTTAACCCTACCAATGGGGATGTGATCGTTATTGAAATGAACCCCCGTGTCTCTCGTTCCTCGGCCTTAGCATCGAAAGCAACTGGGTTCCCTATTGCTAAGTTTGCAGCTAAACTTGCAGTGGGTTACACCCTCAACGAAATAAACAACGACATCACCAAACAAACCCCTGCATCCTTTGAACCCACCATTGACTATGTGGTAACCAAAATACCCCGTTTTGCCTTTGAAAAGTTCCCCGGTTCTCAAGCTATTTTAACCACCCAGATGAAGTCTGTGGGGGAAGCAATGGCCATCGGACGCACATTTCAAGAGTCCTTCCAAAAAGCGTTAAGATCCCTAGAAACCGGACGCTATGGGTTTGGCTGCGATCGCACAGAAACTTTACCCTCTCTATCCCAAGTTCGTTCAAGTCTGCGTACTCCCAACCCGGATCGAGTTTACAGTATCTATCATGCCATGAGATTAGGCATGACACCGGAAGAAATTTATGAGTTGACTGCCATCGATATCTGGTTTTTGGATAAGTTACAGGACATCATCGAAACAGAAAAAGTCCTCAAACAAACCAAGTTAAACGATATTACAGCGTCTGATATGCGCGCTATCAAACAAAAAGGTTTCAGCGATCGCCAGATAGCTTTTGCTACGAAAACAACGGAAGATGAAGTGAGAAACTATCGTAAAGGTTTAGGGATCATTCCTGTTTATAAAGTAGTGGATACTTGCGCTGCTGAGTTTGAAGCTTATACCCCTTATTATTATTCCACCTACGAACCAGAAGAAACAGAAGTCACTGTTACTGAGAAAAAGAAAGTGATGATCTTAGGAGGAGGTCCCAACCGCATTGGCCAAGGGATCGAGTTTGACTATTGTTGTTGTCATGCGTCTTTTTCCCTCAGTGACGCAGGGTTTGAAACCATCATGGTTAACTCCAACCCGGAAACCGTTTCTACTGATTATGATACTAGCGATCGCTTATATTTTGAACCATTGACCAAAGAAGATGTTTTAAACATCATCGAAACCGAGAACCCTGTGGGGGTTATTATTCAGTTTGGTGGACAAACACCTTTGAAACTTGCAGTTCCATTGCAGACATACCTGGATAGTCCCGAGTGTCCTGTACAAACGCAGATATGGGGAACTTCGCCCGACTCTATCGACACAGCAGAAGATCGGGAACGGTTTGAAAAGATTCTTGATGATCTCGATATTAAACAACCTCCTAATGGTATTGCGCGCAGCTATGAGGAGTCTGCGGTGGTTTCTTCTCGTATTGGTTATCCTGTGGTGGTTCGTCCCTCCTATGTACTGGGAGGACGCGCTATGGAGATCGTTTATTCTGATGAAGAGTTGGAACGATATATGACCTATGCAGTACAGGTTGAACCGGATCACCCTATTTTGATTGATAAGTTCTTACAAAATGCGATCGAAGTGGATGTTGACGCATTGTGTGACGCTACTGGAAAGGTAGTTATTGGTGGCATTATGGAACATATTGAACAAGCAGGGGTACACTCTGGAGACTCTGCTTGTTCGGTTCCTTTTACTACTCTTTCTAATAATGCTATTGAGACTATTCGTACTTGGACAACTCAGCTTGCAAATAGTTTAAAAGTTGTCGGTTTAATGAACATTCAATATGCAGTTCAAGGGGAGACGGTTTATATTTTGGAAGCGAACCCCCGCGCGTCTCGAACGGTTCCCTATGTTTCTAAAGCAACTGGTCGTCCTTTGGCAAAAATTGCCTCTTTGGTAATGTCAGGAAAAACCTTAGAAGAGTTGGGAATAACAGAAGAATTTGTTCCCCGTCATATTGCTGTTAAAGAAGCGGTTTTACCGTTCCAAAAATTCCCTGGTGCAGATACTTTATTGGGACCGGAAATGCGTTCTACGGGTGAAGTAATGGGAATAGATGAGGACTTTGGTAAGGCCTTTGCCAAAGCAGAAATTGCTGCCGGTGTTGATTTAGCTACGGAAGGAACTGTCTTTGTTTCTATGAGCGATCGGGACAAAGTTTCAACGGTTCCAGTGGTTCAAGATTTAGTTGAGTTAGGGTTTAAAGTAGTGGCAACTTCTGGAACCCAGAAAGTTTTAGAAGAGAACGGAATAGAAGGAGTAGAAGTAGTTTTAAAACTCCATGAAGGTCGTCCCCATGTGATAGATTGGATCAAAAATAAACAGATTCAATTTATTATTAATACCCCCAGTGGAGAAGATTCACACGCCGATGGTCGTCGCATTCGTCGCACTGCTTTAGACTATAAACTACCCATTATTACCACTATAGCAGGGGCAAAAGCAACCGTTGCAGCCATTCGTTCTTTACAGACTGAACCCTTAGAAGTTAAAGCGTTACAAGACTATATTTCCTAACATTTCGTCGGGTGGGCATTGCCCACCTTTTTGTTATATCATTAAGCTATCATCAAGTATAGGAGGTAAGATAAAATTTTACCCACCAATGAACAAGGACAAAAATGTATTTATTTATGTCAGTCCTTAACCAATACTTATCAGCCAATTTATTTAGTACGTCTTGATGAAAGAGACGGTCAATTATTTATTTTGGCAGGTAATGATATTCAGATATTAATTAATCGTAATGGAGATTGGGAGTTTTTAACATGAAACCAGATTTTAATAACATGAGCAAAGATCAATTACGTCAATATGTTATTACTCATCAAGAGGATAAAGAGGCGTTTTATATTTATGTAGATCGTTTAAAATCTAATCCTTCTACTCAAGTATATTCTAATTCTCTTTCTCCTAAAGAAATTGATGAACTTGTCACTAATCATTTAAAAGAAAAACAAAATTAAAATAATTATGGTTATTTGTAAATTATCAAATCCTTATCAACCTTCCGATGAAGAATTAGCACAAATAAGAGCAATTTCTGATGATGAAATTGACTTTTATGATGCACCTGAAACTGATCTAGAATTTTTGTCAAAAGCAACTAAAGTTAGTCCAAAAAAACAGGATAAAACTAAGGTATTAGTATCTTTAGATCAAGAATTAATGAACTGGTTAAAAAGTGAATCTGAAAGTCAAGGACTTGATTATTCTTCTTTGATTACTTCAATTTTATTCTCTTACAAAGAAGAAAATAATTAACATGGATATTTTTCATGTACATAATGGAATTACATTTGAATGGGATGAGAAAAAAGCAGTTTTAAATCTTAATAAACATAATAGTTCTTTTGAAAAAGCTTGCGAAATCTTTTTTGACCCCTTTTTATTATCATTAGAAACAGAATATGTGCAAGGAGAAGAACGAGATCGTATAATTGGGTTAACCTTAGACTGGAAACTTTTATTAGTGGTTTATTTCTTAAAACAAGATACCATAAGAATAATATCAGCACGTCCCACAACTTCTACAGAAAGAAAACAATATGAAATTCGATAAACTTAAACAGCGTTTACATCAAGATAGACCAAAGATTACAATCAATTTAGAAATTCCAGAAGATGTATTAAAAGACTTACAAAAAATTGCCCCAAAGTTAGGATTTTCTAATTATCAAGCTTTAATTCGTGCGTATATTGGTCAAGGTTTAAGAGTTGATTTGGAAAAACTCGACAATGATAGTATATCAAGTTTAATTGATAGTTTAAGAAAACATGGGGTTACTGATGATGTTATTGCTGCTGCTGTAGCTGATACAAAACAATCTTAATGTTAGTTAGCTGAAATATTTGGGAATACTAATACAAGGTATCAGTTAGATCAATTTGTTTATGGAATGGAAAAATTGGCAAAATACATCTTTCAAGTCCAAAGATCATCTTCCCTCATATTCGGGTATTTATGTAGTAGCAGATAAAGATGATCGTGTTTGGTATGTTGGACAAGCTAAAAATATATACTTAAGATGGCAAGGTACAAGTCATCATCGATATCCTCAACTAAATCGATCGCATAAAAAATTCAATTACACTATCTATTATTATCCATTTTCCCTTGAACAACTAGACGAAAAAGAACGTTACTATATCAATACCCTTAACCCAGAACTAAATAATAGTGAAGTTAAACAATATCTTCCTAAAGTTCCCTCTCTTGAAGAAGAAATTAAACGTATTCTTAAGGTACTCAATAAACCCAATAGTCTCTATCCAACCGTCCGATCACTGATTTTAGGCCAGTATCAAGATAATAATAATACTATTCATGTTTTGTGTCTTATTAATACTAATGACTATGACATATTGCAAAACTCAGCAACGAGAAAAAATGGAGGTTTAGTTAGAAATGCTTGGTCTGGACTTTATCGACATTCTAAGCGTACAATTGTTTGGATAGACACCCCTATTTATACAATGTCTGGATATCAGTTTGAGTTTTATGGTGGGTCAGAAGTCATTAATCATTTGGAGAGACACAGTGATCAAAGAAGTCGTTATCTTGAAAAAGCAACTATCTTAGGGGTTGATGTCTTGATGATAAAAGACTTGAGAATTCTTACTCTATCTAAATTACCTTTAAAAGACAAATTAAAAGACAAATTACCTTTATTAGAAAACAAAATGAATACAAACAATCAACAAGAATCACAAACCCAGTCCGAAGCATTAGTAACACCATCTTTACCCAAAAAGATGAAGCGATGGTTAGTAAATGTAGAAGATGTTGAAGTAGAAATCTGTAAAGATGAAAATGAAAAATATTATGTCCGACATAATTTATATTGGTATATTTTCTCTGGGAGAAAAAATCCAGATCCTATTCATAATTGTGTGATCAAGAACTGTGAAGATATAGTAAATAATAAACTAACTACAATTTGGTGGGCAGGTTACAGTTTTAAATTTGAAGAACTTGAGTTTGAAGAGGGACTTATAACCGAAGCTGTATTATTACCTTTAAAGATGTTTGAGGACTTTATTAAGTATTTATATGAAAACAATTTGAAAAATGACCGTTTTTCTGGTTATATTCTTCCTCCTGGACCTCCAAAATCTATGGGTTCTTCTTATAGAATATATCAATTAGGTAAATGGCTTCAAAATAATAGTTTAGAACAATTTAAAAAGTAGTTAATTTTAAAGCGATCGCTTAATTATGATGAACAAGGAAACTGGTTAGGAAATAAATGATATAATTTAACTAATTAACAGTTTTTACCTGAGTCTATGTTGAACTTTTATTGTCCCTATTGATGAAATTGACTTTTCTAATGCACCCGAAAATAATTTATAATTTTGTTCAAACGCAACTAAAATTAGCCCAAACTTAAAACATAAAAAAATGAATGATAAGTTAAACTCTATTTTAAAATCAATAGACAACTATTTACAAAATATCTATCATGATGAACTAGATAAAGTCATTCTTTTTGGATCTCAAGCGAGGGGTGATGCAACTTTTCAATCAGATATTGATATTTTAATTGTTTTAAAACATTCTTTTAGTTATTATCAAGAAGTCAAAAAAATAAGTGAATTTATTAGTGAATTATCTTTAGAATATAATCAATTAATTAGTTGTTGTTTTACTACATCACAGCAATGGGAAATAGAAAATAGTGCTTTTTATCGTAATATTCATAGAGAAGGAATAGTTTTATGAATGAAATTCAGCGTAAATTTTTAGAAAAACCAGAAAAAAGTTTAGCCGTTGCTAGACAAATAAATGAGACAGGTTATTCTGAGTTTGCCGTATCGAGAGCCTACTATACTATGTTTTATGTTGCTTCTGCTTTCTTAGAAGGAGAAAATTTATCTTATGGAAAACACTCAGCCATCATTTCTGCCTTTGGACAATATTTTGCTAAGACTGAACGAGTTCCTAAAAAGTATCATCGTTATTTAATTGAAGCAGAAAAACTTAGAAAAGGAGCAGATTATAATCTCGATATTGACATTAGTTTTGATGAAGCTAATCAAGTTATACAGCAAGCAGAAGAAATGTTAGTATTTGCTTTTGACCATTTATGAAAAACTATTTTATCATTTTATAAACAACAAAAAAGCACCCTCATTTCTGAGAGTGCTTTTTTGTTAATATTTAATTTTTATCAAGGAATTAACCATTGATTACAGGAGCAGATACAGGCTCAGCAGAAGCTAAGTCTAAGGGGAAGTTGTGAGCGTTACGCTCGTGCATTACTTCCATTCCGATTCCTGCACGGTTTAATACATCAGCCCAGGTTCCGATTACACGGCCTTGAGAATCAAGGATAGACTGGTTGAAGTTGAAACCGTTTAAGTTGAACGCCATGGTGGATACACCCATTGCGGTGAACCAGATTCCGATTACAGGCCATGCACCTAAGAAGAAGTGTAAAGCACGGCTGTTGTTGAAGGAAGCGTATTGGAAGATTAAGCGACCGAAGTAACCGTGAGCAGCTACGATGTTGTAGGTTTCTTCTTCTTGTCCGAATTTGTAACCGTAGTTTTGAGATTCAACTTCGGTGGTTTCACGAACTAAAGAAGAGGTTACTAAGGAACCGTGCATAGCGGAGAATAAAGATCCACCGAATACACCAGCAACACCCAACATGTGGAAGGGGTGCATTAAGATGTTGTGCTCAGCTTGGAACACGAACATGAAGTTGAAGGTTCCAGAGATTCCTAAAGGCATTCCATCAGAGAAAGAACCTTGTCCGATGGGGTAGATTAAGAATACTGCGGTAGCAGCGGATACAGGTGCAGAGTATGCAACACAGATCCAAGGACGCATTCCTAAACGGTAGGAAAGTTCCCACTGACGACCCATGTAGCAAAATACTCCAATTAAGAAGTGGAAGATTACTAACTGGTAAGGACCGCCGTTGTAAAGCCACTCATCTAAAGAAGCAGCTTCCCAGATGGGGTAGAAGTGAAGACCAATCGCATTGGAAGAAGGAACTACTGCACCGGAAACGATATTGTTTCCATAGAGTAAAGAACCAGCTACAGGCTCACGAATACCGTCGATGTCAACGGGAGGAGCAGCGATGAAGGCGATGATGAAGCAGGTGGTAGCAGTTAAGAGGGTGGGGATCATTAAAGTACCGAACCAACCTACATAGATGCGGTTGTTGGTGCTGGTCACCCACTGACAAAACTGTTCCCATACGGAAACGCTCTCGCGTTGTTGTAAGGTGGTAGTCATTTTGGTATAATTCCTATTCGTTTTTCAAGGTACGAAGGTTGGCTTTTTTGCCCGAAGGCGTTTGCCGTTTGTATGTATGAATCTATATTAACGAACCTGTAACGGTTTGTAAAGGGGTGTAACGAAAGATTTACTTATTATAAGTATAAGTAAGGTTAATGATTGTTAAAATCTTCTGTGGTATTAGCTGAATTACACCGAATCGGGGTAGGGTGATATTAGGGAGTGAAAATTTATAATATTTAATATTTCGGTAAAATATTCGACTTTAAAGCTATTAATTGTTAAAAAATATCACAATCTATTCTTAACTCTTATTTTCTGCTTTTATCTTCTGATTACTTCCCAAAAATATAATTTTTCTCATTAAGCAAACCGTAAAATGACCCCTACAGCCCTAAAAACCTATCTACAAAACCTCGTCACCCATAACCTGTATATCAGTACAATGATTTGGGGTGCGCCTGGTATTGGTAAGTCTAGTATCGTTGCGCAAGTTGCCAGGGAAAATCAACTAGAGTTTATTGACTTACGTTTAAGTCAGCTTGCCCCCACAGACTTAAGGGGTTTACCCGTTGCCATTGCAGAAACGGACAACTCTCCCCAAGGACTTTCTACTTGGTATCCTCCGGAGTTTTTACCCAGAGAAGGGAAAGGTATTCTCTTCTTAGATGAACTTAATATGGCACCTCCGGCCATGCAAGGGGTAGCGCAACAGTTGATTTTAGATAGACAAGTGGGGGCCTATAAAGTGCCGGAGGGTTGGTTTATCTGGGCGGCCGGAAACCGCAAAGAAGATCGGGCTTCGGTGTTTGCTATGCCCTCTCCTTTGGCAAATCGTTTTTTACATTTGAATGTAGAGGTAGATTTTGATAGTTTTAAGGCTTATGCGTTATTAAATAGCTTTCATGAACAGATTCTTGCCTTTTTATCCTATCGAACCAATCTATTACACTATCTTGACCCTCAAAATGCCGCTTGGCCTTCTCCTCGTTCTTGGGAAATGGCCAATTATCTCCATCAGGTTAACTTAGATATTGCCTCGGCAGTAGGGGAAGGAGCAACAGCAGAGTTTAACGCCTTTGTTAATTTATATGAAAATTTACCGGACCTCAATGAAATATTAGACGGAAATGGTCATCATGTTCCTTTTTCCTCTGAACCCTCTGTGCGCTATGCCACTACCATTGGTTTAACCGTGAGGGCAAAAGATGTTAATCAAGCTTACAATGGGTTTCGCTGGTTAACCGATAAAGCTACTGCGGAATGGGTACAAATATACTCAAGTGATTTAATTGGTCAAATGAGGGCTAAAGGACAGGTCGGAAAATTAGCCCAGTTAATCCAAAAAGATTCTAAATTTAAGGAATTCTTCCAAGACTATAAAGAATTAATGGGAGTGTCCTAATAGCAAAATCCGTAGGGACTTAATGGTATTAAGCCCTTGGTTAATAATATTAACATTGCTGGAATTATGAATGAAAATATTTTAAATTTACAACAAGAAGCTATTAATGAAAACACTTCCCCTGAAAGATTAGAGGAACTAGCTGATATGTCGGAATTGGCACATTTAGTTGCTCAAAATGTTAATTGTCCTTCAGAAACTTTGATAAAATTAACAAAAAATGCTAGTGATAATATTCTGAAAGCTGTTGTTAGTAATCCTAGCACCCCAACAGAAATTTTAATAGAATTAGGTGCTAAATTTCCTCAAGAATTAGTCAAAAATCCCATTATTGATCTTTGGTTACTAGAAGATGAAAATCCTTTATATTTTGACAATCAATTAACAGCAAAGTTAGCTATCAATCCGAATACACCCATTAACTTATTAAAACTATTAGCTCAATTTCCTGATTCTCAAGTTCGGATTGATGTAGCTAAAAATAGCAATACTCCTGCTAGTATATTAGAGAAGTTAGCTACCGATTCTGATGCCAATGTTCGTCTTCGAGTATCTTACCATCAGAATACTCCTATTAGTGTATTAGAGAAGTTAGCCACTGATTCTGATTCTGGTATTCGTTGTTATGTAGCTTTGCATCAGAATGTTTCTGTTAATTTACTACAACAATTAGCCGAAGATTCTCATCTATTGGTTCGTTATAATGTAGCTAAAAATACCAATACTCCTGTTACTTTATTAGAAAAATTAGCTACTGACTTTAACTATGGTGTTCGTTGTAATGTAGCTAAAAATCCTAATACTTCTATTATTTTACTAGAACAATTAGCCAGAGATGCTGATGTAGTTGTTCGGTGTTGTGTAGCTGAAAATCCGAAGATTCCTCTTAGTTTACTGCAACAATTAGCCACTGATGATAAGAAATCTGTTCGTCGTAATGTAGCTGCAAATCCAAAGACTCCTATTAATTTATTAGAGCAATTAGCCAACGATTTTGATGTAGTTGTTCGTCGTGGTATAACTTCTAATGAGAACATTCCTATTTATTTATTAGAAAAATTAACCACTGATTCTGATGCTTCTCTTCGGTCGACTGCTAGAAAAAAACTAAAATATCGTAAGGATAATTCACATGAATAATAACCTTTTAAACCTACAACAAGAAGCAATCAATGAAAACACTTCCCCTAAAAGATTAGAGGAATTAGCTAATATTCCAGAAGTGGCTCATTTAGTTGCTCAAAATGTGAATAGTTCTCCAAAAACTTTAACACAGTTAGCAGAAAATTCCAGTGAGAATATTCTGAAAGCTCTTGTTGTCCATCCTAGTACAGCAACAAAAATTTTAATCAAATTAGGTGATAAATTTCCTGAAGAATTAGTCAAAAATCCCATTGTTATTTCATTAGAACAATTAGCTACCGATTCTGTTGATTATGTTAGTTATACTACTAGAAACCAACTAAAATATCGTAAGGATAATTCATATGAATAATGACCTTTTGACCCTACAACAAGAAACTATTGACGAAAACACTTCCCTTAAAAGATTAGAGGAATTAGCTGATATTTCGGAATTAGCACATTTAGTTGCCCAAAATGTTAATTGTTCTCCAGAAACTTTAACACAGTTAGCAGAAAATGCTAATGAGAATATTCTGAAAACTCTTGTTAGTAATCCTAGTACACCAACAGAAATTTTAATCAAATTAGGTGTTAAATTACCTCAAGAATTAGTCAAAAATTCAATTATTGATCTTTGGTTACTAGAAGATGATAATCCTTTATATTCTTACAATCAATGTAGTGTAGCTGTTAGTTAAAAAACACCAATTCATCATAGTAATTATTTTATATATAAGCCAATCTTTGCCTAAAAATCAGTAAGAAACTGCACCTCCAAAATCAACTCAAATGACTGAAAACATCGACAAAATTATCAGTGCTTCTCGCCTTCGAGTTCGCATGAAATCACCTTTCTTTGCTACTCTTTCTCTCTTTGCTAATTATAGACCATCTTCTTCTATCTCTACTGCTGCAACCGATGGAAAAGATGTCTATTTTAATCCCGATTTTCTATTATCTTTATCCAAACCTCAACAAGATGGATTACTATTACATGAACTACTCCATGCTGCTTTACTACATATTACTAGAAAGGGGCAGAGAGAAGCTAAATTATGGAATATTGCAGCCGATATTGTGGTTAATGGGTTAATCTTTGAACAAGGGTTATTTGAATTACCAGAAGGAGGAATTCGTAAACCAGAATGGGAAAAAATGAGCGTTGAAGAAATCTATGATTTATTACTTAAAGAATCTCCTCCCTTAAAATTATGCAACCCTGATTTATTATCCCAACCTCCTAAAGACTGTCAGGGAAATAGTTCAAGTATTTCTCACAATTCAGAAGCAGAGCAAGATAAAAATAAAGATAAAGATAAAAAGGCTTCAGACAATACTCACAATACTCAAAAAAAAGAAGAGAAAAATAATAGCTCATCTCAGAAAAATAAGGATAATAAGCATTCAAAAACTAATCTATTTGATAGTTTAAGTGAAGTACAAAAACAAAAATTGGCATCCCATTGGAAAAATGCCATGCAACAAGCTGCGGTAATTCAAAGAACAAGTAATCAAGGAAAATTCCCAGCAGGAATTATCAGACAGTTAGAAGAAATATCCCAATCTCAAATCGACTGGCGTAGTTATTTATGGCGATATTTAGTACAAACTCCTAACGATTTTCAAGGTTATGATCGCCGTTTTGTTAGTCGAGGTTTATATCTAGATACTGTAGCAGGTGAATCGGTTCAAGTCTTTGTTTGTGTGGACACCAGTGGTTCTATTGGGAATCAAGAATTACAATTATTTTTAAGCGAAGTTGTGGGAATTTTGGGGTCATATCCTCATGTAAAATGTCAATTATATTATGCAGATGCTGATGTTTATGGACCCCATTCTCTTACCTTAGATGAAAATATTCCTAAACCAGAAGGAGGAGGAGGAACCTCTTTTATTCCTTTTTTTGAAAAAGTAGAAAAAGATCGAGATCCTAACTTGGAAGGAGTCTGTGTTTATTTAACCGATGGTTATGGAACTTTCCCCGAAGAAGAACCATTATTACCGACTCTTTGGGTAGTTACTTCAGGAGGATTAAACTTAAATAAAATTCCCTTTGGTGAATCTGTTAAACTATATATTAATTAACTATCTAATATTGCTATGAATGAAAAATATTTAGCCTTAGAACAAGAAGAAGAAGCACTTAACGAAAATACTCACCCCGAAAGATTAGATGAGTTAGCGGATGTTCCACATTTAGCTGCTTTAGTTGCTGAAAATGTTAATACTTCACCAGAAACTTTCACGAAATTAGCAATAAATAAAAACGAAGATATCCTTAAAGCTATTGTTCGTAATCCTAGTACACCAACAGAAATTTTAATCGAATTAGGTAGTCTATATCCTCAACAATTAGTCAAAAATCCCATTGTTGATCTTTGGTTACTAGAAGATAATAATCCTTTTTTATATGAAAATACCTTTAAGAAAAAGTTAGCTTGTAATAGAACTACACCCGTTAAACTCTTAAAAATATTAGCTCGTGATTCTGATTCTAACGTTCGTTTAGAAGTAGTAAAAAATCCTAATATTCCTGTTAGTTTGTTAGAAATATTAGCTCGTGATTCTGATTCTAACGTTCGTTTAGAAGTAGTAAAAAATCCTAATATTCCTGTTAGTTTGTTAGAAATATTAGCCTATGACTATGACCCATTGGTTTGCGATACCACATCTATTTATTTTGTCTATCGAGTGTTGACAGATGATAATACCCCCGTTAGCTTATTACAAAAATCAGTGAATCAGCTAAAACATAATAAAGGTTTCTTATCTTTATTATAATTATCTAAACCTATTGAGGAATGCTATCAGGTTTGTCATTTCAGGAGTAATGATCTTTTTGAACTTAAAGAATTAGTGCTGAAAATAGCTAATAATCCTAATACCCCTCTTAACTTACTCCAATTTATAGTTGAACATTCTCCCAAATATGTTGATGAGATAGTTTATGTGGGAGTGAATTCTGGCATACGGGGATGCATAGAGACAACTGATAATACAATCTATATAGTGGCATACCGCAACTTCTACAAACGTCACGGCAATCGCATTTAATTTTTGCTCATGCTGACTGCATAGAGGTAAGCGCGATCGCTGTTCATTTGTACTGGAACTCTAAAATCTTTACTGGATCACGGATCTCAGATTTTAATGCGATTGCCCTGCCACAAACGTAAATTTAGGGTCTAATTCAATGACGAAAAACCACAACCACAACAAGTACGTGGAGCAATCGCTAAACTATAGAATAATTCTACACACACTTAATTTATTACGTTATGAGATGGTCTATTTTTAGCAAAAGTTGGCGATCGCTTTTAAAATCTCGCTTTTTACAACTCTTTTTAGCCACATTTTTCAGTACCATATTACTCAGTCACCCTTTATTTGCCTTTTCTCCTCCTAAAACAGAGATTCGTGGGGTTTGGTTAACTACAAATGACACTGATACTTTACTTGATAAACCCAAACTAGAAGAAGCGATCGCCGAATTATCTCGTCTCAATTTCAATACAGTGTATCCGGTGGTTTGGAATTCCGGTTATGCGCTTTATCCTAGTGCGATCGCAGAAAAAAAAGGAATACAACCCTTTGTTCATCGGGGTTTTCAAGGGCAAGATCCCTTGACAGATTTAATCGACAAAGCACACGCTAAAGGTTTATTAGTCCTGCCCTGGTTTGAGTTTGGGTTTATGGCCCCACCCAGTTCAGAATTAGCCAAAAAATACGCTAGATGGTTGACTCAGAAACGAGATGGAACCCAAACCACCATCAGTGCAGCCGGTCGAGTAGTATGGTTGAACCCATTTCGTCCCGAAGTCCAAGAATTTATTACTTCTTTAGTATTAGAAGTAATGGACTTATACGATGTAGATGGGATTCAATTTGATGATCATTTAAGCTTACCCAGTGAGTTAGGTTACGATCCATATACAGTTAATTTGTATAAACAAGAAACGAAAAAAAATCCTCCTGCTAACCCAGAAGATCCAGCTTGGTTAAAATGGCGGGCTGATAAATTAACGTCCTATGTTTCTCGACTAAATAAAGCCATAAAAGCGAAGAAAAGTAATGCTATTTTTTCTGTTTCACCTAACCCTTATGATACGGCTTATCAGGGTCATTTACAAGATTGGTTTAACTGGGTCAAAAAGGATCTGGTTGATGAGATAATTGTGCAAGTTTATCGCCCAGATTTAGAAACTTTTATTAGACAGGTAGAAAAACCAGAAATAAAAGAAACTAGACGAAAAATTCCGACAGGTATTGGTATTTTAACCGGGTTAAGGAATCGACAAATTGAAATGGAGTTTATAGAGGAAAAAGTCTTAGCAGCGAAACAAAATGGTTTAGGGGTTTCTTTCTTCTTTTATGATAGTTTGTGGAATTATGCACCAGAATCTAAAATAAAGAGACAAGAGCAATTTTTAGCTTTATTTCCTTATCCAGCAGAACGAAAATTACAAACTATTAAACGTCCCACTTTACCAAAACCACAAATAATAGAAATACCAGAAATACCAGAAAATACAACTAGAGTTGATGATTTTAAACCCTATCCAACTCAGCAATATAATAACTTTGATCCCTATAATGAAGTTCCAGAGGTCATGGAAAATGCTCTTCCTGCTCAACAACAAGAACTTATCATTCCTGTAGAAAATAATATCCCTAACCAACAACAAGAAATCATTATTCCTGTAGAAAATAATATCCCTAATCAACGACCAGAAAACAAGCCTCCAGTAGAAACAAATATCCCTAAACCACCACAACAAATTATTATTCCTGTAGAAACAGCTACCCCAAATGAAACCATAGAAAATATGCCAGAAATTGAAAATATTACTCCTTCTCGACCATCAGGAAAAGTTCCCTTTGATGAAAATTTTACACCCTATCAAACACCAGAAAATATGCCTCTTGTAGAAGAGATGAAACCCTATAGACCTTAAAAAATGTTGATTTTTTATAATCTCGATAATAAACTAAATTATTATTAATTAATAATCAAAAATCTTTTGATAACTATCAACTGTATCCTAAAGTATTAGTAAATATTATTCAGATTAATTTATCCACAAAACTGTTAGGTCAAACCCTATGTATTGCTATTCGTATTAAATAGTTTAATTGAGTCTCTCAGAGATTAAATGAGTTTCTGTGTTATAATTCTAACTGTTAATTTTCCAGTAGCATAGTTACTTTAAAATAACTTAATGCTATCCCAATTAATATAAATAATAATCATATTTTGTTTATAAACATTCTTTTAGAATTAATAATTATGTCAAAAATGAAGAAAATAAAAACAAATCAACATCCCATGCAACGGCTTTTTCAATATGGAAAAGCTTACCGTCCTCTTATTTGGCAAGCTGTTGCCTGTTCTATTATAAATAAAATCTTTGATTTAGCCCCTCCTGTATTAATTGGTGCTGCTGTTGATGTTGTGGTTAAACAACAAGATTCTTTAATTGCACAGTTAGGGTTTAAAGATGTTTTTTCTCAATTACTCATTCTAACATTTCTCTCTGCTTTAGTCTGGGGATTAGAATCATTATTTCAATATACTTATGAACAATTATGGCGTAATTTAGCTCAAAATATTCAACACGATTTAAGACTAGAAGCCTATGGTCATTTACAACAATTAGAGTTAGCCTATTTTGAAGAAAGAAATACAGGTCTACTTTTATCTATCTTAAATGATGATATTAATCAACTTGAGCGTTTTTTAGATGTAGGTGCCAACGAAATATTACAGGTTGCGACCACAGTTATTATTATTGGAATTGCCTTCTTTATAGTTACCCCAGGAACTGCATGGATGGCTATGTTACCCATTCCTTTTATTTTGTGGGGTTCCATTACCTTTCAAAAATTATTAGCCCCTCGTTATGCAGATGTTAGGGAAAAAGTAGGCTTATTAAATAGTCGTTTGTCCACTAATTTAAGCGGAATTACTACCATTAAAAGTTTTACAACAGAGGCTTATGAATTAGAAAGATTACGGGAAGATAGTCAAGGTTATAGAAAGAGTAATCAAAAGGCGATCATCTTCAGTTCTGCTTTTGTTCCTCTCATTCGCATGGTTATTTTAGCAGGATTTACTGCTATTTTATTATACGGTGGCATGGAAGTAGTTGAGGGTAAATTAGCAGTGGGAACTTATAGCGTTTTGGTGTTTATGACTCAACGTTTACTATGGCCATTAACTAAATTAGGACAAACTTTAGACCTATATCAACGTTCAATGGCTTCTACTAATCGGGTGATGAAGTTATTAGATACTCCTTTAACTATTCATTCTGGAACTATTGCGTTACCCATAGGAACAGTCCAAGGAAAAATCAATCTTGACAATGTTACTTTTGCCTATCAGGAAGGTTATCCTATTATCAAAAACTTATCCTTAGAAATCCCTGCTGGTCATCGCATAGGTGTTGTGGGTTCTACAGGTTCAGGAAAAAGTACATTGGTGAAATTATTACTCAGATTATACGAAATTAATCACGGTCAAATGACTTTAGATGATATCAATATTCAGGATATATATTTAGGAGATTTACGAAAAGTGATCGGCTTAGTTAGTCAAGATGTGTTTCTATTTCATGGAACCGTTAAAGAAAACATTGCTTATGGAAATAATGATACCAGCTATCGAGAAATAATAGAAGCTGCTAAGATAGCAGAAGCACATGAATTTATAGAACAATTACCCCAAGGATACGATACTATTGTAGGAGAAAGGGGACAGAAATTATCTGGAGGACAAAGACAAAGAATTGCCATTGCTAGAGCAATTTTAAAAGATCCACCTATCTTAATTTTAGACGAAGCAACCTCAGCAGTAGACAACGAAACCGAAGCTGCGATCGCTCGTTCCTTAGAAAAAATTACTGCCCAAAGAACTACTATTGCGATCGCCCATCGTTTATCGACTATTCGTCATTCTGACTGTATTTATGTTATGGAATTTGGCAAAATTGTTGAACAAGGAACCCATGAACAACTATTAGAAAAGCAAGGTATTTATGCAGGGTTGTGGCAAGTACAAACTGGGGTTATCAGTGAATATTAAGCAACGGAAAACGATAAGAAATTATGGAAATAAAATCAGAAAACCTTCTTGAGTAAAATGTTTATCATGACTCAAAACTTCTGTAATTTCTAATCGTTTCATCGTATTCATAGAAATACAATCAGTCAAACTATATCCCTTATCTAAACGTTGTTGATATAGGGCAAATCCTAAACAAAAAGATTGATGACTTTGTTCGATGACTTGAATTTGATGATGGGTGAGAATACTTTGGACAAAAGTGACTGTTTTTTGCCTTAATTGATAACCAGATTTTGAATAAAAAGCTAGAACTTATCCCAAAATTTCTTCTGTTGTGATTAATCGAGTTTGAGTCAAGGATTGACTCACTTGAATCACTCTCTCATACCAATCATCTTGAGGGTTAATTAAAGCAACCCAGTAAAAAGTATCAGCAAAAACAAGTCTCATGAATTTATTTTCGGTGTTCCATAAATATAGTGGTCATGTTGTTCTGCACCATCTTTAGGAAGTTCTGATTTTTCATCTTCTGTCAAGTCTTCCATCAAATTTTGAGCAATTTCCCAAATTGGTTTATCTGTCTCTTGATCTGAAGTGGTAGCAGATTCTTCTAAATAGTTTGCAATAGTTGTTTTAAGATTATTAACGACAATATCTAATGATTTAGCGGTTACTTTATACCCTTCAATTTCTGAACAGTAAGCAATGTAACCTGATTCATCTTTTTCGATTAGGATATTGATTTTTTGTTTCATTATTACCTCTTTTAATGTTAAGGATCATTTTAAGCTATGAGCAAAGGAATATTAATCATTATGATACAAGGGAAAGCTTAGAAAGATGAAATTACTACCTCATAATTCAGCAAAATCTTAATAATGACAGATTAATTTAATATTTTGCCCTGTGAATAATTGCTTAAACCTGGGAATCTCTCGCTGATGGGTTTATTCTGCTTATATTGATAAAAAATAAGCGTTTTCTTGACAAATTTTGAGGGGGGGGTAGAATAAGGGCGTTTATTCTTTTTCAGTAATAAATAAAGGATAAAAACCTGGTAAATTGCTTTATTTTGCCTGAAACGAATATGAACAAAACCACTTTAACCGCACTGACTGTTTTGGGTGTCTCTGCTACCTCCCTTTTGATCAGTAACTCTGCTCAAGCAGCACTTTTTTTTAACGTAACTGAAGATGGGGGAAATACCACTGTTACTCTAACTGGTATCGACTTTACTACATCTGGGTTAACTCCAGACTTTGTGACTTCTATCGTAGATACTTCTATCACTCCTTCATCTGGTAGTATTAC
This sequence comes from Crocosphaera sp., assembly GCF_030064895.1. Lineage (GTDB taxonomy): Bacteria > Cyanobacteriota > Cyanobacteriia > Cyanobacteriales > Microcystaceae > Crocosphaera. The sequence continues at coordinate 28,073 of NZ_JASJEB010000062.1, forward strand.
CTATTCTGGAGCCACAGATACTTTTATTCCTTTAGATGGACCTGCTTTCATTATTCCAACATTTTCCTTTGGAACTGGTTCAGTTGAATCATCCGCTTTCGACTTAAGTTCTAGTAATCCTTTTATTAACCTGGATGGACAGTTAGGGAATATTTATAGTCGTGCATCTTCTCCTATCCCTTCTGACTTTGTTGCCACCGCTACTTACGCTGGAACTATTGCCGATTTAGGGATAGACACGACACCACAGACAATTACTTGGTCAAATGGACAAGAGTTTCGTTTATTTCAACCTGTACCGTCTGCATCTACTCCTGAACCTGGAACGATTTTAGGCTTATTAGCTTTCGGTTCTATGGGTGCATTAGCTCGCAAACGCAAATAACGTTAGTTCGGAGTGCGGAGTTCGGAGTTCGGAGTTATGATTTTTTAAACGAGAGAATGAGGGTTTGATATTTCTGATTTGAGTCAGTTTTCTACAAATCTACTTATATCGAACTCAGGTTAAATAAAACCCCGTCGTTAACTACGGAGTTTAAATAAAACATAAATTTCGGTGTGAGGAAGGTTTAAACCCCTTCTTTTTTTTGTATATTCCTAACCTTTTCAATGTCTAACTGTAGGTTTCAGCTACCTGTTCAACTGTTAACCCCAATGCTAATAAACGAGGGACAGTTTCTAGTTTATTCTCAAGTATTCCCTCCTCGCGGCCTTCTTCAAGAACATCCTGAAAATACCGAGTTTACTTTAATTCATCTAAACTAAACTAAACATCGCTTCTACCTCCCTACGGGTTAAACGGGGTAATTTATAAACAAGAATTGTCTCTATTAATTGTAAAAGTTCTTCAGGCTTTTGGTCTGGCGTTAACTCGTTTCTGACTCTTTGAATCAGTTGACGGGTAAGATCAATAGCTTCTGCTTCAGGTAAAGTAATTAACTGTACAGTTGCTAAACCAATTGAACTTTGATTAAGGTTTTCTAGTTCATCCAAATAAAGGCGAGTCACCCTACCAGAAGTTAACATATCTCGATAGTGTTCAATATTATCTGTGTCCACTCGACGGTTAGGATAGATGATTACACCACGCCAATCATTGGTTAACTCGGTTTGACTGAGATATGAGAATATTTCCGCAAAAAAGCGACCATAAAAGTCATCATCCTTTTGAAACTGTACCTCACAAAAGTAAATCGGTACATGAGGATTATTATTTTGCGGTAGAAATATCCCGTCAATGCGAAAAGATAACTGCTTAACCTCTAGGGAGTTAAAACAAACCGACTCGAAACAATAGTTATTTGCTTCCGTTGCAGGAAGTTGAATCAGTTCAAAGAAAATAGACGGAAAAGATTGAAAGATAGGATAAAAGATGGTATCTGTTTTCATGCTTTCATTGTACCTTTATAGGTGTGAGTAAGGTTTAAAGCCCTTCCTTTTTTTGTATATTTCTAACCTGTTCAATGTCTAACTGTAAAGCTTCGGCAACCTGTTCAACCGTTAACTCTAATGCTAATAAACGAGGGACAGTTTCTAATGCTTTGTCAAGTCTTCCCTCATCGCGACCTTCTTGACGACCTTCTTCACGGCCTTCCTCAAGAACATCCTGAAAATATCGAGTTTGCTTTAATTCATCTAAACTAAACATTGCTTCTACCTCCCTACGAGTTAAACGGGGTAATTTATAAACAAGAACCGTTTCTATTAATTGTAAAAGTTCTTCGGGCTTTTGGTCTGACGTTAACTCATTTCTGACTCGTTGAATAAGTTGACGAGTAGTATCAATAGCTTCTGTTTCAGGTAAAGTGATTAACTGTACTGTTGCTAAACCAATTGAAATTTGATTAAGGTTTTCTAATTCATCCAAATAAAGGCGAGTCACCTTACCAGAACTTAACATATAGCAATAGACAGGCTAGTTAGGACACATAAATTATATTTTAAGGGAACAGGGAACAGGGAACAGGGAACAGAAAAATGTCCTAATAGCTTTGGCGACTGCTATATCTCGATAGCGTTCGATGTTATCCGTTTCCACTCGACGACTAGGATAGATAATTACACCACGCCAATCATTCGTTAAATCGGTTTTACTCAAATACATGAATATTTCTGCAAAAAAGCGACCATAAAAGTCATTATCCTTTTGAAACTGTACCTCACAGAAATAAATCGGTACATGAGGATTATTATTTTGCGGTAGAAATACCCCGTCAATGCGGAAAGATAACTGCTTAACCTCTACTGAGTCAAAATAATAGTTATTTGCTTCCGTTGCAGGAAGTTGAATTAGTTCAAAGAAGATAGACGGAAAAGATTGAAAGAGACGATAAAATATAGTATCTGTTTTCATGCCTCTATTTTACGTTTAATCCTGATGCGTCAAAATGTTACTATTTTTAATTGGTGGGCGTGTAGCGCATCCCCTCCCTTCATTGAAAAAAATAGACTATGACATCTATCCGCGAACTCCATCAACAATTAGTCAACAAAGAACGATCTGCCGTTGAGATTACCACAGAAGCCTTAGAAAGAATCAACGCAGTCGATAAACAAGTTAAAAGTTTCCTACAAGTTACCGCCGATCACGCCCTGGAAACCGCCAAAAAAGTCGATGCCAAAATCGCCAATAACGAAGAAATTGGCCTGTTAGCTGGTATTCCCATCGGCATCAAAGATAATATGTGTACCACAGGCATTAAAACAACCTGTGGGTCGCAAATTTTAGCTGATTTTGTCCCTCCCTACGAATCCACCGTCACCCAAAAATTAAAAGATGCAGGGGCCGTCATGGTGGGCAAAACCAACCTGGATGAGTTTGCTATGGGTAGTTCCACCGAAAACTCCGGTTATCAAGTCACCGCTAACCCTTGGGATCTTTCCAGGGTTCCAGGGGGATCATCCGGGGGATCAGCCGCAGCCGTAGCCGCCTCAGAATGCGTTGTCTCCCTCGGTTCTGATACAGGGGGTTCGATCCGTCAACCAGCCTCTTTATGTGGCGTAGTGGGGCTAAAACCCACCTATGGTTTGGTGTCTCGCTATGGGTTGGTAGCTTATGCCTCTTCTCTGGATCAAATTGGACCCTTTTCCCGCAACGTAGAAGACGCAGCCATCTTATTAGGGGCGATCGCAGGTTACGATGCCAAAGATTCCACCAGCATTAACACACCCATACCCGACTATACCCAATTCCTCAAACCCTCTTTAGAAGGGTTAACCGTGGGAGTGATTGATGAAACCTTTGGGGAAGGATTAGATCCTGTGGTGGCTAAAACCGTTCAAGAAGCGATCGCCCATCTGAAAACGTTAGGGGCAAAGGTAGTTAATATTTCCTGTCCCCGTTTCCGTTATGGTTTGCCTGCATACTATATCATCGCCCCCTCAGAAGCATCCTCAAATTTAGCCCGTTACGACGCAGTAAAATACGGTATTCGTGAAGATGCAGATACCCTCATCGATATGTACACCAAAACTCGGGCCAAAGGATTTGGAAATGAGGTGAAACGACGCATTATGATCGGAACTTATACCTTATCCGCCGGTTATTATGACGCTTATTATCTGAAAGCGCAAAAAGTTCGCACCTTAATTAAACAAGATTTTGATGCAGGGTTTGAGAAGGTTGATGTATTAGTTTGTCCTACCTCTCCTACAACCGCATTTAAAGCAGGGGAAAAAACATCTGACCCCTTGAGTATGTATCTGTCTGATTTAATGACTATTCCAGTTAATTTAGCTGGTTTACCAGGGATGAGTATTCCTTGTGGGTTCGATGAGCAAAATCTACCCATTGGCTTACAATTAATCGGTAATGTTCTGGAAGAAGGGAAACTATTTCAAGTAGCTTATGCTTATGAACAGTCTACAAATTGGCACAATCAATTACCTCCTTTAAAGTAAGGTGAATAGAATATATTAATGTGCAAAAATTGAGGATAATCCCTGAATGTTAAATAACCTTCTTTTGAAAGGATTACTAACTGGTGTTGGTGTAGGAGTGATAGCCTATCTATCTCTTTGTGTTGCTTTGATTTGGGGTCAAAATCGACTGATTCTAAAACCTTCTTTCTCCATAAATACAACTCCTAATGAGTTAGGAATGTCTTATGAAGATGTCTGGTTACCGGTTACGACTCCTCAAGGCAACATAGAAAAAGTACATGGTTGGTGGATTAACCCTAATACTTATCCAGAAAAAGTCTTATTATATTTACACGGTATTGGTGGCAATGTTAGCTACAATTTAAGCACAGTTCAAACCTATTATGATCAGGGATATTCTATTCTGATTATTGATTATCGAGGTTATGGCCTCAGTAAAGGTCAATTTCCCAGAGAGGCAGAAATATACCGTGATTCTCAAATAGCATGGGATTATTTAACCGAAGAACGTCAAATTAAACCGCAAAATATCTTTATTTATGGTCATTCTTTGGGTGGGGCAGTAGCCATTGATTTAGCAGTTCGTCAACCAGACGCAGCCGGTGTTATTGTTGAAAATACCTTTACTTCTATGATGGATATGATTAATTATTCAGGGTTAATTTATCAACTATTTCCTGGCAAATTATTGTTACATCAACGCTTTGATTCTTTAGGAAAATTATCCTCATTAAAAGTTCCTTTACTGTTGATTCATGGAACTAGCGATCGCACTGTTCCACATACCATGAGTGAAACCCTTTTTAAAACAGCTAATGTTCCCAAAAAACTTATCCTAGTTGAAGGTGCTGATCACGTTAATATTAGTGCGATAGCCCCTGAAATATACATCAAAGGTTTACAAGAATTTGAAAAATTAGTGACTCAAAATCAGACAAAGTTAGCTTTCTAGTTTTACTTTTTATGTCTTCAAACTATCATTCCGAGGAAAGAGAAATCTCTGTAACTTTCTAATTATAATATGGAGTTTTATAGAAATAATCAAAAATTTAAGGATTACCCATAAAGAATGTTCTAAAACCTGCCGTTGCTATTGCCCCAGCTAAAAGTACAATTAAAGCCCAAACTTGATTTTTTTGGGTTCCCTCAACTGATTGTAATCGTTCATTCATTCCCTCAACTTTTTCGGTTAGTTTTGTCTGTCCTATTTCTAGACTGTTAAGACGTTCTTCTACTTTCTCAAATTTAGTCTCGAATTTCTGCTCAAGTGCATCTATTTTAGACTCAAACTTCTTATCAAGTGCATCAAATTTAGCCTCGAACTTCTGATCAAGTGCATCAAATTTAGCCTCAAATTTCTGGTCAAGTGCATCAAATTTAGCCTCAAATTTCTGGTCAAGTGCATCTATTTTAGTGTCGATTTTTTCATCAAGTTTATCTAACTTACTATTGATATTTTTTAAAAGTTCTTCTAGGGAGTATTCCACTGCGATGGGTGTTTGACTCATGAATTAAATTCCTTAATGAACTGGACAATGATCATATTATCATTATACAATAGTCCAAAAAATTAGTAAGTTAAAATCAAAGATAGTTAATCTGAAAATTTTACACAACTAATAAATTATCTAAAAACTATTGAATATTGAAACAAAATCAATGGCTTGGTCAAGAGGAAAAACATTAAAAAATAATAGATATATCATTCAAGAAATCCTTGGAAAAGGAAGATTCTCTCTTACTTATTTAGCTAAAAATAGTCAAAATGATGATAAATTTGTTATTAAAACAGCAAAAGATGTATTTTTAAATTTAGGTAAATTCAAAGAATTACAAAACAGTTTATCTGAAGAAGCAGTTAAATTAGCAAAATGTCATCATCCCCATATTGTTGAGATTAAAGATACTTTTTACGAAGATAATATTTATTGTATTGTCATGGAATATATTAGTGGAAAAACTTTAGATAAAAGAGATAACAAAATCATCTCAGAAAAGGAAGCATTAAATTATATTCAACAAATAGGAAACGCTTTAATAGAAGTGCATAATCATCAATTATTACATCGAGATATTAGACCTGGAAATATTATCATCCGTACGGGAAAAGCAGAAGCAGTATTAATTGACTTTGGTTTAGCACTAAATTTTGATCATGAATTAACCAAAACTAGAACCGAAGAATTAGCAAAAGGTTTTGCCCCTATTGAATGTTATTATCGTGACGGCAAACGGTCAGCTTATACAGATATTTATTCTCTCGGGGCAAATTTATACGAATTATTGACAGGAACAACTCCAGTTAGTGCTATTGAACGTAAACTGGAAAATAAACTCTTAATTCCCCCAAAAACTATTAATTCTGCTATTAGCGATCGCACTAATCATGCTATTTTGAACGCAATGGAACTTGAAGCAAGCGATCGCCCTCAATCAGTACAAGATTGGTTGAAACAGTTGGATTTATCTCCCAATGGGGTGAAAATATCCTCAAATTCAGGGTTTTCTATTCGTGCTATCAATTGGACTGTGTTCTGGACTGCGATCGCTGCGATCGCTGCCTTATTAACTGCATTGGGACTTCCCCAAATAGTTGAAACATTGTTAACACCCCAATCCACTCCTACTCCTACTCCTACTGTTTCCCCTAGTCCTTCTTCTTCGTCTCAACCTTAAAGCTTTTTCCAAATTCATTATCATTGAAGTTTAATAGTACAAATAAATCTTTATAAAGATATTTATGTATTGCTTGAGAGTTGAAAATTCTCTTGTTTTTATTATCTTGGCTGTTTTTTAGTACACAAAAACCTTTATAAAAATATTTATGTATTGTTTGAGAGTTGAAAGTCCTCTTATTTTTATTATCTTGGTTGCTTTATAGTACACAAAAACCTTTATAAAGATATTTATGTATTGTTTTAAAGACAAAGTTCCATTTTCTTGTTTTCCTCGAGTACAATTTCAGAGAAAGATGTAAAACAATGTTATGGTTTGGCAAACTGGCCAAAAATTACAGGGAGGAAAATACGAAATTATCAAAGTCTTGGGACGAGGAGGGTTTGGTATCACTTACCATGCGCGTCACATAAAGCTCAATACAGAAGTTGTCATCAAAACCCCTGATCTCCTGCAAAAAAAAGATATTGAATATGAACAATATGTAAAGCAATTTCAGGATGAAGCGCAAAGATTAGCCAAATTTTCAACTAAACCACATCCTCACATTGTTAAAGTTCGAGATTATTTCCTAGAAGACACATTACCCTGTTTAGTGATGGATTTTATCAGGGGACAAACCTTAATGGAGATTATCAAAACTCAAGGGCGTTTGTCAGAAGCACAATGTTTAATCTATATTCGTCAGATTGGCAAAGCTTTAGAAACCATACATCAAGCCAAAATGGTGCATCGAGATGTCCATCCTGGGAATATTATGATTCAAGATGGTGAGGCTATCTTGATTGATTTTGGCATCGCTAGAAACATTATTCCTGCAACTCAAAGTATTACAAGTAACGCCGCAAACCCCAGTTTTGCACCCTACGAACAGATATATCGAGGCAGTAAGGAACGTCAATACACCATTGATGTTTATATCCTTGCTGCTACGTTTTACTATGCTGTTACAGCAGAACTTCCCACTCCTTCGATGCAAAGAAAGTTAGATAAAAACAGTATTCTTCTTCCTCCTAAACAAATTAATAATCAACTCAGTGAACATATTAATGAGGTTATCCTAGAGGGAATGGCATTAGAAAAAGAAGATCGTCCCCAGTCTATCTCAGCATGGCTTGGGTTATTAGAATCCTCTCAACCACCTCCTTCTGTTGCGCCAGAGTATCGAAAAGAGCAGATTAAACCAAAACCAAAACCAAAACCAAAACCACCACCACCTAGAAGTGTTAATGTACGTCTTCCGTTGTGGCTTGCGGCATTGACATGTATATGGAAATGGGCATGGGAATTGGCATCGGCATGGGAATTGGCATTATTGGCATTTGCATGGGCATTTGCATGGGTATGGCCATCGGCATTTCCATTACCATTGGCATGGGGATTGACAGGTCTATTGGAATCGGCATTGAAAAAGCTAAAAGAAAAAAATTTTAGTCGAACTCATCAATTTTTAATCCTTTCAGGTGTTAGTTTAAGTGGGATAGGTTTAGGTTATTTAATATTTAGTTATTTTGGGGACGTTTTGGACGTTGAATGAAGTATTTTAGGGTGGGCAAAGCCAGAATATAGGTGAATTAATCTAGAATATAGATATCTTGCCCACCTAACACCTAAATGATAATGGTGGGCAATGATTATGGGTTAGTATTCAATAAAATAAATTACCCCATTTGTCCACCCTACTCTAATTCTCATAATGATGGTGGGGAATCATTATCGGTTAATATTAAATAAAATAAATTCCCCCATTTGCCCACCCTACCTATTCGCCGACTTGATCAATAATATCAGAAAAATCAGGTATTTTAGGTGACTTACCTTGACAACAACATCCCCATTCAACAGGATATAATCCCTTCTTTACCCATTTATGAAAACTGGAATATTGCCAATTATGGGGACAAGAAACTAATCCATGTTTAACCGGATTATAATGAATATACTCTAAATGTTTTTCTAAATCTTTTTCATCCCTAATGGTATGTTCCCAAAAACGTCTTTGCCATACATTACTTTCTCTATGTTTACCTCGTGAATTAGAAATATTATCCACTAATCTTAAATTTCTTCCAATAGAACGAGTAAATAAAACCTTCATCCGTGCAATACGTTGAGAATAATTACTATCATTTTTTGGTAATGACCAAATAAAATGTAAATGATTAGGTAAAATAACAGCCCCGACAATATCAAAAGGCTTCTCTTTTTTGACTGTAGAAACAGCAAGACGTAATTTAGCGATCGCATCAGGATCTTTAAATAAAGGAACTCGTTGATAAGTCACAATAGTTAAGAATACGGTGCTACCTTGACAATATAAACGACGATAATTTGACATTTTTAAATCAATTTTTAATTATGAATCTTGTAGGGTGGGGAAAGCTAGAATATAGGTGAATGAATCTAGAAGATAGATATCTTGCCCACCTAATACCTAAATAATAATGGTGGCCAATCATTATAGGTTAATATTCAATAAAATAAATTATCCCATTTGCCCACCCTACTCTGATTCTCATAATAATAGATATCTTTCCCATCTAAATAATCATGGTGGGCAATGATTTTGAGTTAATCTTAAATAAAATAAATTATTTCATTTGCCCACCCTACTCTGATTCTCATAATAATAGATATGTTGCCTATCTAACACCTAAATAATAATGGTGGGCAATGATTTTGAGTTAATCTTAAATAAAATAAATTATTCCATTTGCCCACCCTACTCTCATTATCATAAAAATCGTTAAGTATATGGTAATTTATAAATGCGATCGCTTAATAATAGATTGAGTTCAATAAGCGATCGCATTATTTGCTCTTAAGATTCCTGTTGTTTTCTATTCTGATTAAAAACTTCAAAAACTTGACGGCAAAAACACTTAAATCTTTCCGCAATATCCTTAGCCGGTTGATAGTCACCTTCCAATTGCCAGTTTTCTACAGTTGAAAGTCGCCACGCTTGTCCCTGATGATTAAAAGCAGTTATTTCTAATCCCACTAACCTTTGGATTTTATCCACAGGATCTTTATGAAACCTAATCTGTACTAACATACTCCGACTTTGAAAGCGAGGACTCCATCCAGGTAAATGAAAGGCAATATCAATGGAGTGAGGATCGACTAATTCCAGGGTATCAGGATCATTACGCCAGGGTTTAAGGTCTGCTTTAGCATCAGGAAAATGGGTTTTAAATAAATGAACAGTAGATGCAATTTTTGTAGCGATTTCTACACCTTGAGCTTTTTCCGATGCGTTCATGTTTTAGTCTCCTCTTGATAAATCTTAAGCAACGGCTAAAATTAGCCATCCTGCTTTATTCTATGTCAGTATTTTAGTTAATTCATTGATTAAACAGGATAACAAACTTAAAAATTTTGTGTAATTTTTTATCAAGTAAATACGAAAATACTATTTATCAATTTTTTAACCTCCCCGTCTCCCCATTGGGGTTAGTGAGCAAGATGCTCATAGTCCGTAGACTTTCGACACTAAACCTAACCTAAAACTCTGATAGGGATTATCATAGCTGTAGAGAAGTTTCTAGTTGACTCACCAGATGGTGAATAAGGGCTGGAAACTCTAGTGTAGATATCCGCTTATTTGAAACTATTAATCCCCTTACAACTGTCTTTGAGGCAATGGCCATTATGGCATCAAATCAAGATAAAGATGAATTCTTCTATCCTCGATATCCTTATCGTGGGGAAGTAAAACCGGAAAATGTAGTTTTTAATGCCAACCTACAAGAGTTTGCCCAAGAAGTTAACTATCTTTGTAACTTAGAAACCGCGGGAAAAATTAAACCTGAACAAGCTTATCAAAAAATCAAACAACTATGGAAAAAACTCAAATTATCGAAAAAAGAATTAAAAATAGGAGAAAATTTATTTAACCAAGAATTTGATGACGATGACGAAAAGGGGACTGACAATGAATAGCTTGACCGATCGCACGGTCTAAAGTAGATAATATTATAACTCTGGTTTTCTTGCTATTACGGGCAACCCCTGGTGATCCGGCGTATGCTATTTTGGGAAACCCTGCGCCGGACCATTTGTTAACGGCCATATCTTATTAATTTAGGAAAATATGAAATATTTAGATAAAATCAAAACAGTTTACAAACAAATTTTAACCCTAATTTTAGTTGGGTTTTCTATCTTAAATTTAACCGCTTGTGCTGCTGCTGGTAATCAAAATCAAGTGGTTTTATCCATTTTAAGCGATCCTAAAACTTTTAATGCTGTCTTATCTCAAGAATCTCCTAATATTTTTGGTTTAACCTATGAAGGGTTAATTACAGAAAATCCTTTAACAGCAGAAAAGGAACCTGCTTTAGCAGAATCTTGGGATATTTCTGAGGATAAATTAACCATTGTTGTTACTTTAAGAGAAGGTTTAAAATGGTCTGATGGAGAACCATTAACAGCAGATGATGTTGTTTTTACTTACAATGATTTATATTTGAATGAGAAAATACCTAACCTTTATCAAGATCGTTTGCGAGTCGGCCGTAAGCGGGATTTCCCTACTATTAAAAAGCTAGATGCTCGAAGCATAGAATTCAAAATTACAGAACCCTTTGCTCCTTTTCTAGATAGTGTCAGTTTTCCTATTTTACCTGCTCATATTTTGCGTAAAACCATCCAAGAAACCGATGGGGAAGGTAGTCCCAAATTTTTATCAACCTGGGGAACAGATACCCCACCAGAAAACATTATTGTTAATGGTCCTTATAAACTTAAGGAATATGTGACAAGTCAAAGGGTTGTCTTTGAAAAAAATCCTTATTATTGGAAACAAGATCAACAAGGAAATCAGTTACCCAATATTGAAAATGTTGTTCAGGCAATTGTCGAATCAACAGATACTTCTTTATTACAATTTCGTTCAGGTAGTTTAGATTCTATTAGTGTCACTTCTGAATATTTCTCTTTATTAAAAAACGAGGAAAATCGCGGTAATTTTACTATCTATAATGGTGGTGCAGCCTACGGCACAGTGTTTATTTCCTTTAATCAAAACCGAGGTAAAAGGGAGGGTAAACCTTTAGTTAATCCCATTAAAGCTGAATGGTTTAATAATGTTAATTTCAGAAAAGCTGTTGCCTACGGAATTGATCGTCCTCGAATCATTAATAATATTTATCGTGGTTTAGGTAGTCCCCAAAACACACAAATTTCTGTGCAATCTCCCTACTACAATCAAGCAGTAGAAGGATATGATTATGATCCCGAAAAAGCCAAAGAATTATTATTAAAAGAAGGGTTTACTTATAACTCAGAAGGAAAGTTATTAGATAGTAAAGGGAATAAGGTTGAATTTAATTTAATTACCAACTCAGGAAACGAAATCAGAGAAGCAATGGGAGCGCAAATTGAAGAAGATTTGGGCAAACTAGGAATGCAGGTGAATTTTAGTCCTTTAGCTTTCAATGTTTTGGTAGATAGACTTAGTAATTCCTTAGATTGGGAAGCACATATTATTGGTTTTACAGGAGGCAATGAACCCCATTCTCCTAGTATTTGGTACACAGATGGTAACTTACATATGTTTAACCAAAAACCCCAACCTGGAACTAAACCTCTCACCGGAAGAGTTGTATCAGACTGGGAGAAAAAAATTGAACAGTTGTATATTGCTGGTTCTCAAGAAGTCGATATGGATAAACGCAAACAAATCTATAACGAGGCACAGGAATTAGTATCAGAATACCTCCCTTTTATTTATTTAGTTAATCCCTATTCCTTAGCTGCGGTTAAAAATCGTTTTGATGGTATTGAATATTCTGCTTTAGGAGGTGCTTTTTGGAACATGGAAAAACTGTCTGTTAAAGATGTTAGCCAAGAATAACTCAAAGTTAAGCAGGATTTAACATTATCTCTTGTCTTTTTGATAAATATTGGCTGGAGTGGAACGAGAATTATTGCAATTACATCTATTGTTTAAAAGAGATTACTCGTTCCTAACCAATAACAAATTATACCCTGTTTAATAAGGGCAATTTAGATGCACTTATCTTGCCAAAAATACTATCTAAATTATTCAGTAACGCTTCTGAAATAATTGAGGAAGCCCAAGAATAACGGTAATTTGGCATAGCATTGCAGCCATTATACCAAATAGAATGGCCTGACTGTTTAATTAACTTAAGAGGTTGAGAAAGTTCAGTTGTCTGGGTAAAATTAGCACCATGATCCGGTTTATGAATAGGATCAATAAATGCCATATTACATTTTAGTTGAGAAAATTTATCATCAGGAACAAAAGTCCATTTTGGTTGAGAACTAGAAGGAATTGTAGCGTTAACAATAATATCAGCTTGGGGTAACAGATTATCAATTAAAGGTAGCTTTAAATCCTCATTAATCACCTCATAAGTATTATTATAATCATATTCCATCTGACGATATTCTACTCCTTCCAATTTATTAATTAGGCTTGAAGGTTGACGCTGAGTGTAAACAACAATTTTCTCAATTCCTTGTCGAATTAATTCTTTTGTTGCACCAATTCCCAAATTTCCATAACCGAGAACTACTGCTAATTTTTTCTCTGTAATTGCAGGAGAAAATGGATCACTCTGTTGTAATGTTTCTAGGGTTTGAAGCACCCCACATTCACCAGAAATATGAGCATTTTTATAGAGTAATTTTTGGGGTCGTCCTTCGCACCAAATAATAATGTCTTCTAAATCTAAAAATTTTACATTGGTTGTATGTTTAGGAGGTAACTGAAGATGATTAAACCAACCAATTAAGACAGTTCCAGGACGCATATATTGCCATTCATCAGTAGGTTTGAGAGAAATTACAATATCACTTGATTTAAGTAAGGTGAACCTATCTACAACTTTACAACCGAGTTTAAGTAAATGATCATCGGCTGATTTTTCAAACGTATGTAAGCCAAAATTTTCCTCAAAAATAAACTCTTTAACTGAGTCATGATTAAGATGTTTAGAGGTTAAATGTTGGTACCAGATAGGTGAACGCATCTCTTTTGGTAAATTTGAGCGACTAATAAAGCCTAAAGAGTATTTATTATTCATGATTTTAAGCTGAAAATTATTTAATATACCCGCTCTAATTTGATTAGGGCGTGGCAAGCAGATTATAAAATACTTTTGACAGAAAGTCTATGAACGTTTGGTCTGAGCAAGGCGAAAGCAATAGAGATAATTTTTGAATGCTTCGCCCCTAGAAAATGTAATTATTGGCTACTTGTTTATGCTGATGTTAACAGTTAGTTAAGTATCAGAAGAAAAGTAAGGTGTTGTAGTTCACCCAGTTAGGGTTACCTATATTTAATTAATTATCAATTATCCATTAATAAAAATACAGGGTAAAATTTAGCAGAAACTAAGTTTTACCCTGTATTATCAAAAGAGTTTTTATTTGTTAAGTTGTAACGTTTTAAACAGCAGCTAATCCATGAGCGGACATTTTCATGATCTCACGAGTAGAGAAACCAATCTCACCCAAAGCTTCTCCATAACTAATCATGAAGTCTTCTACTAAAGCATCTTTTTCCATCCCCAAAACTTTGGCATCGTCTTCAACTTCGTTGAGCATTTGCCAAACAATAGGTAAATTTTCTTTATTGGCTTGTTCTAATTCTGCTTTAGAGTCCTCAAAATGTTCTTTTAACCAAACTTCCCCAAAATTAAGGTGAGTGTACTCATCTTTAACCACCCCTTCGGTGATTTTGCGAGCAAAGGGATCAGCCATGGGGATATAGATATTATAAGCAGCGATGGCAAAAGCTTCGATAATCAAAGATTGAATCAATAAACAGGTAACAATTTTGCCTTCAGCTTTAGCAGTTTGAAAGTTGCCATGAAGTTGAGAGAAAAATTTTTCAGCGTAGTCCATATCTGGGGTAACGTTGAGATTTCTGCCACAAGCTTGAAACCCCTTTTTATGACGGTTTTCCATCTTAGACAGACGGATTAACTCCTTCTTGTCCTGTGGAAGAAGTTCGCCCATATCAATATAATTTTCATAGGCTTCTTGTTCACCTTCAATGACAATAGCGTTGATGCGACTGTAAGCATCTTTATAGGTGTCGCTGTTAAAATCGAGTTCTGGGCGTAAAGCAAGCTCTTGCATAAGCTATTTTATCTCCTGTGTTTTATGAACTAAGTTACTGGTTAAATGGGTTTCTCTAATTAGGTTAACGCAACTGACAATATAAGTATAAGTCAACCGTTATTAACTTTTGGCTATTGTCCATCTATGAGTTCTACTCTAATGTATATACTTTAAGCCGAAAAGACAATTAAACATAGATGATCACAGAACAAACAATAACGATTGGTTCCTTAGAATGGTTTTATCGAGAAGTTACCCCCAACAACCCCAACAAGAAACCCCCAGTAGTTTTGCTTCATGGGTTGCCCAGTCATAGTTATATTTGGCGCAGGGTGATGGCTAATTTAGGAGACCAAGGGTTTCGAGCGATCGCCCCTGACTGGATCGGTTCAGGGTTTTCTGCTAAACCAGATAAACGGGACTTTGCTTATACCTCAGATGCTTATGAAAAGGCTTTAGGTGAGTTTCTTGAAGGGTTGGAATTGGAGCAAGTATCTTTAGTGGTGCAAGGTTTTTTGGCTTCTGTAGCCATTCAATACGCTTTTAACCATGCTGATACCATCCATCGCTTAATTGTTCTCAATACCCCTTTATCTCCTGACGTTAAACTTCCTTGGTTGATGCAGCAATGGACTATTCCCTTTGTGGGGGATATGGTGACTCAAGATCCCTTATTGGTGGATCGTACCCTGGAAAAAGGCAGTGGTTTTGTCATTGAGGATCAAGATTTAGATATTTTTCGACAACCCTATCTCAAAAGTTCTGCCGTGGGACGCGCTTTGTTAACAACCACAAAAAATCTTAAGCTATCTCAAACCTTGAAAAACATAGAAAAAGATTTTTCTGCTTGGAGTGTTCCCACCTTGATGCTTTGGGGTATGAGTGATCCTTGGTTATCGTCTGATATTCCTGAAAAATTGACCGCCAATGTTTCTAATATTGAGATGGTTAAGTTAGATGAGGCGAAACATTATCCCCAAGAACACTGGCCTAAAGAAGTTAGCGAAGAAATTATTACTTTTTTGCGTCGTCAGGTAGTTTGATAACACTTTTTGCATAATTCTAGAATCCCTGTGGTTTTAACCCGGGGAATCTCAAAGAGTTTTCATTTGCATAGAGCAAAATATTAATATTGATTCTAGTCTTCCCACACTCCCCACACCTCCCACACTCACTCAACCAAAATATATAATACACTCAATTGAAAACTGCTACAGACACCAAGGATCAAACCCACTGTGAGTTCTAAATATCTACCCAAAACCACTGCTTATGTCCGTATTACTCAACAGTCTTGGCAACAAGGACAAATGGAAGGAGAAGTCAGGGCAGCAGAATATGAATGGCGGTTTAAATGGCATTTCCGTCAGGGACAATTATTAGTACAACCATCCTTAGGTCGTGCCTTAATTTATGAACCTTTAGGTCGGTTTTTGGAACGATCTGACTATCAACTCGAACCAGGAGGAGATTATGAGTTTACCCTGCGATCGCAGCTTTAACTCGCCCTTGTGGGCAAAGTAAAGAGGCAAAAAGCAAATGTAAAAATTTAGCCCGAAATTTAGACTTAAAGGGTCTTTATTTATGAAGAAGAAAAACAAAAAAATAATTATTTATTGAATCCTACTTTTGTGCGATAGCGTGCCGGAACTTAGTGAAGAAATCCTGAACCGTATTCACGGCTTTTAATCTTCGTCAAATTCTGGCCATAATAACCGCAAAGCCATTACAGCAAAGCCTATAGCTGCCATCGCCTTTAATAGTTTCGTTGGTAAAAACTGGGCAATAGTTCCCCCAGCGATAACCCCTAAGAAACTAGCTAAAATTAAAGCAGTAATTGAACCAAAAAATACCGCACGAGGTGACTTAGAACTCCCTCCTAATGCGATTGCTGCCAGTTGACTTTTATCTCCAATTTCTGCTAAAAAAACCGTAATAAAACTTAATCCAAATAATTGCCAATCCATGCTTAATTCACCTTAACTATTTAACACATCTCCTATCAATAACCCTGTAATTATTAGTAATAACAAAGCTACTGCTATATCTAACTTTTTAGGAGATAAACGACGGGCTAACCAATAACCAATTAATACCCCTAATAAACTGGTGGCAATTAAAGCGAGCGCCGACCCGGCAAAGACGACCCAAGGAGACTGAGATTCTGCACTAATTAATAGGGTTGCTAGTTGGGTTTTGTCCCCCATTTCTGCTAAAAATATGGTCAAAAAAGTCGAACTAAAAACCGTCCAAAAACTCCATGATTTTTCTGGTTTTGAAGTTTCTTCAGAGGTCTGATTTTGCTGATTTTCAGTTTCATTTTGATCAGAAATATTCATGATAGAATAGGTTAAAGTTTAAATTATTTTTTATCTTGATAAGCCATCCCATTTGCTTCTGCATAACGTTCCATAAAACGCATAAACCGATCCCAATGCTCATCTTTTTCGAGATCAAATCCACATCTAACCTCTTTTAATTCATCCCCTTCATCCCCTCCCCAAATAATTTTTAAAGAAGAAGGTGTAACGCTAATTTCTCCCTCCGAATCAATTAAACGTAAATCACCATAGGTTTGTGTTGTATAACTTCTAAACCTTTCTAAAGATTTTAAATTCTCAAAAATCATCAATACATTACGGATTCCTGTTTGCTTGCTTCGTCGTAAACTCACATTACTTAATTCCTCAGAAATGCCCACAAAAAACTCAATGGAAGGGCTGATATCGCTCATAATTAATTATTTCGATATTTTATTAACAATAGGGATTTTAAATAAGGAGGAAAGTGAATACTATAAGCCAATTTCCTCCTAATGCTTATGGCTTATTCAGCTTCCCCTCCTTGAACTTTAAGAATAAGAAAGCCCCAAGCTAAGCCAAAAAGAACTAAAACCATTAAAACAACGGCACCATTAAACATCATACTTTCAGCAGTCATTTTTATTCTCCTAATTGAATGGATAAGTATTAATAATTACCTGACAGTTTTAGCTTATCATTGAAGTTACCATTACGGTAAAAGTTCATCAATTTCAGCCAAAGTTTGCCCATCATCCTCTAAGTATTGTAGAACACCAAGGCACAATCATAAGATGCAATCTTCACACAACCCAAAACCTCAACGTCCCCATTTAGCCTTAACTATGGGCGATCCTGCTAGTATCGGACCAGAAATTATTCTCAAAGCTTTGTCTGATACCAGTATCACCGAAACTTGTGATCTCACGGTCATCGGAACGCGATCGCTACTTGAGCAAACTTATCGCCAATTACACTTACAGGGACAGTCTTTAGCTCATCCGGACAGCTTATCCATCATTGACATTGCTCTCGACCCTAACACCCTTAGTCAAATTATTCCAGGATCGGGGAATGCAGCAAGTGGGAAGGCTAGTTTTCTCTATTTGGAGACAGCGATCGCCCATACCCTGGAAGGAAAGTTTCAGGGTATTGTGACGGCCTCCATTGCAAAGTCTTGTTGGAAAGCTGCCGGTTATGATTATCCAGGACAAACAGAAGTATTAGCCCAAAAAGCCAAAATTGAGCGATTTGGGATGTTATTTGTGGGGCGATCTCCTTATACGGGTTGGACTTTGCGAAGCTTATTAGTCACCACACATATTCCTCTCAATCAAGTTTCTCAGACATTAACCCCTCAATTAATGTCCCTGAAGTTGGAGTTATTAATTAATTGTTTGCAGCAAGATTTTGCCCTGAAAAATCCTAAAATTATCATCTCAGGATTAAACCCTCATAGTGGAGAAAATGGACAGCTAGGGACAGAAGAAAAAGATTGGTTATGGACCTGGTTAGAAAAAGCAAAAAAGCAGTATCCTCATGTAGAAATAGTTGGTTTAGTTCCCCCTGATACTATGTGGGTTAACCCGGCCAAAGCTTGGTATGGAGATCCTTTAAAAACAATTGAAAGCGGTGATTCATCTCCTTTAAACATCAATAATTTAGGGGATGCTTACTTAGCCTTGTATCACGATCAAGGGTTAATTCCAGTGAAATTAATGGCCTTTGATCAAGCGATCAATACCACCATTGGTTTACCCTTTATCCGTACTTCTCCCGATCATGGTACTGCCTTTGATATTGCTGGAAAAGGTATTGCTAGGGAAACCAGTCTTAAAGCAGCCATCCGCTTAGCTGTTGAGTTAAGCCAACAAAGATTAATATAAATTTACGTAAGTAGAATGTTAGAGAAACACATCTAAGGTGATCAAGATCACCGTTTCAGTAGGATTTAGATCAGTGGAAATTACAGATTAATCATTCATAATTAAGGACAAGTTTATGAAGTGATTCAGATAATTACATCGTTCTTCCGCTACTCTTGAATCTTATTATGATACATTCTACAGAAAAGAAACAAAATATACAACATATATTGGCCTTTAATTTAACCAGTGGGCAACGAGTATTTTATCTGGAAGAACCAGAATATTGTATTGGAAGATATTCTAAAAATTCTATTTTTATCAATGCCGAAGGAATTTCTAGACAACACGCCACCTTGATCAAAAAGCAGAAAAAAAATGCTCCCTTTTCTTATATTTTAATTGATGGCAATAATCAAGGAGATAAAAGTACAAATGGACTTATGGTTAATGGGGAAATAATTGAAGAAGTGGAACTCAAACATGGAGACACGATTCATTTTACTAGAGATGTGAAAGCCCATTATTATATTATTGATAACAGGAGTCAAGAGTTTATTGATAAATTGAAACCCAAGGTCTTTTCAAATGCTATTTATCCGAAAAATAATACCCTTTCTTCCGATACACAAATTGTACAAAGTACCGCAAAAAAACCAAGCTTATCAGAAATAAAAAATCTAGCTTCTGTTGTAGAGTTGAGTCCTATTCCGATTGTTGAAATTAATTATCAAGGGACTATTACTTATCTTAATCCTTCTGCTAATTTAAAATTTCCCAACTTACAAAAAGCGCAACTTGAACATCCTTTATTGAAAGGATTAATTGAAAAACAAAATTATAAAAATGGCAGTCTAGTGATTCGAGAATTTGATATAGAAAACCAAAGTTTTGAACAACATATTCATTATTTAGCACAAGAACAACTGATCAGAAGCTATATCTTTGATATCACCCAGCGCAAACAAGCAGAAAATAACTTAAAGTATCATGCTTTTCACGATAATTTAACAGGACTACCCAACCGCAGTTCTTTTAATCAAAAGATTTCTTTAATATCTCAAAATAGCCAAAGATATCAAAAATTATTTGCTATTTTATTTCTTGATATTGATAATTTTAAAAATATTAATGACACATTAGGTCATAACATCGGTGATCATATTTTACAATATTTTGCACAACGTTTAAGCTCTCAAGCCCGAAAAAGTGATTTTGTTTGTCGTTGGGGAGGAGATGAATTTGTAGTGCTTCTTACAGAGATTAAAAGTCCCGATCAAGCAGCTAAATTTTCCCAAAGATTGCTAAAAAGTTTTGAATATCCTTTACAAATAGAAGGGCATGAAATATATCTTAAATGTAGTGTAGGAATTGCCATTTATCCCGAAGATGGAAAGGATGTAGAAATACTGATCAAAAATGCTGATTCTGCTTTATATCGTACCAAAGAATATGGGCGAAATCATTATCAATTTTATAACCCACAAATGAGTGTAGAAATTGCCGAGAATTTTACCCTAGAAAACCAGCTTCATCAAGCTATAAAAAATGGTGAACTCATTCTACATTATCAACCCCAAATTAATATTAAAACAGGTGAAATTTACGGTTTAGAGGCATTAATTCGCTGGAAAAATCCTCAACTGGGTTTAATTAGACCAAATAAATTTATACCTCTAGCAGAAAAAACAGGGTTAATTTTACCCATGGGTGAATGGGTACTAAAAACTGCTTGTCAACAAAATAAAAAATGGCAACAAATGGGTTTACCACCTGTAAGAATTTCAGTTAATCTATCCGCACAACAATTACAACAACCTAACCTACTTGAAACCGTAGAAAGTACCTTAGAAGCTGTCGGATTAGACCCCCAATGGTTAGAGTTAGAAGTAACTGAATCTATGTTGATGAAAAATACAAAATTAGCAAAGAAAACCCTAGATGAATTAAGGCAAATGGGAGTTTATATTTCTATGGATGACTTCGGGACAGGATATTCATCTTTAGGTTACTTAAAAAAATTCCCCTTTGACACCCTGAAAATTGATCAAAGTTTTGTGAAAGAACTTAATCAAAGTTCTGAAGATGTGTCTATTATTTCTGCTATTATGACCTTGAGTCGTGGCTTTAATATGAGAGTTATTGCTGAGGGAGTAGAGAATAAAGAACAGTTAAAACTCCTTCGAGAATTAGATTGTGAAGAAATGCAAGGATATTTATTTAGTCCTCCTTTAAACGCAGAAGATATACTAAACTATCTACTAAGTTTTAAAGAACAAAAAAATTTAATTTTTGCTTTACCCTAACCATTTAAGAGATTGTAATTGAACTTTTGCTAAAACCGATCATCTCTAAACATTATGAACACTCATGTAAATCATTCTCACGAAAACCGCCACCTACTCGTTATTGAAGATAAAAAGTATCGTCAAACTCTTTCTTTAGAAGAAGAAACCTATTCCATTGGCAGACATACAAGCAATTCTATTGTTATTCATTCCCAACAAGCTTCCCGTCGTCATAGTACCTTAATGAGACGAAAACATAGCTATACTAATAGTTATTCCTACTGGATTATTGACGGGGATTTAAATGGTCATAAAAGTCGTAATGGGATTTATGTCAATGGAGAAAAATGCTTAATCAAAGAGTTAAAAAATGGAGACTTAATTAACTTTGGATGTGAAGTCAATGCCACCTATTATGCTAGTCATGAATGGTCTAATACAATCATCAATGTTGTTCAAAGTAAACCCCAACCATTATCTAATAATTCCTCTGTAGTTAATAGTCCATATACCTCATCACAACCTCATATCAATTTTAATACTGATTCTCAACCTCTTAATCCTAAAGATACACTTCAAGCACAAGAATATCAAGATCCGTTAACTAAATTACCTAATAGAATTTTATTTCAACAATACTTGTTAAATTCTCTGAAAAATGCTCAGCAATATCATACACTAATGGCAGTAGTTTTATTAGATATTAATCATTTTAGAGCCATTAATAAAAATTGGGGTTATCCTGTGGGTGATAAAATTTTAGTAGAAGTAGCTAAAAGACTTAAATCAAGTTTAAGAGGAAGTGATATTGTTAGCCGTTGGGTAGATGATAAATTTATGATTTTATTACCAAAAATTAGCCAGGTAGATGATCTTGAAAAAATAACGCAGAGACTTCTAAAAAATATTGGTGAGTCCTTACAATTCTCAGAAAAACTCTTACACTTAGAATATAGTATAGGTTCTGCTATTTATCCTCAAGATGCTCAAGATGTCAAAACCCTTCTACGACAAGCAGAAGTGAGGTTAGTAAATCATAAAAAAGAGATGCGATCGCAGGATAAAAAATCTCATTTGACAATTGATCCCAAAGCCTCTAAATTATTAAAAGCGAAAACGGCACTAGAAGAAGCTTTAAACCGTCAAGAATTAGAACTTTATTATCAACCTCAAATCAAAATAAACACAGGAGAGATTTCAGGATTTGAAGCATTAATTCGTTGGAATCATCCAGAATTAGGTCAAATTAATCCGAAAAAATTTATACCTGTTGCTGAACAAACTGATTCAATTCTATCCATAGGTGAATGGGTTTTAAAAGAAGCCTGTCGTCAAAATCGTGCTTGGCAGGATATGGGTTTACCTCATTTGAGAATGTCCGTTAATTTGTCGCCTTTACAATTAAAAGATACTAATTTTTTCAACATAGTTGAAAGCATATTAAGGGAAACAAAACTAGATCCTCAGTGGCTAGAATTAGAGATAACAGAAAAAGCAATTCTAGCTAATACAGAACTAGCGCATAAGGTTTTGCAAAATTTAAGACAATTAGGAATTCATTTATCTATGGATGATTTCGGCACTGGTTATTCTTGTATTAATCATCTTCCCCAATTTCCTTTTGGTACCTTAAAAATTGATCAATCTTGTGTTCAAGAAATAACAGATAAACCAGCAAATATTGCTATTATTTCGGCGGCTGTTGCCTTAGGAAACAGTTTAAATTTACGAGTAATTGCGGAAGGAGTTGAAACTCACAAACAACTAAATTTATTGGAAAATTTAGATTGTCGAGAAGCCCAAGGATATTTATTAAGTCAACCCTTAAATTATCAAAAAGCAACCCAATTCTTAGAAATTTATCGAGACCAGAAGGTTCCTTGTTAATTTTGATAAAATGGTAACATAGCCTTTTAGGCTGCGATCAGCAGTCTACTGGTGTTATATTATTGACGACTCAAATGTAAACCATGTCTGAAGCAAGCGATAATAATTCTTGGAACTTTCCAGACTTAGACGAAGCGTTAGTGAATTTTGATGAAATTCAAGAACAATTAAACTATCAACAAGCACAAGATAGTCTCAGAAATTTAGTTAACCATTTAGATTTAACTAATAGGGAACAAATTGGCTTAGAAAGTGAGTTAAAGAACCTAACAGAGATGTTAGAAAAATTGGAATGTTCTCTGGTACAAATCGTTGCTTTTGGTATGGTAGGAAGGGGTAAATCTTCGCTTTTAAATGCCTTAATAGGAAAAAATATTTTTAAAACAGGGCCTTTACACGGAGTGACTCAAACTATTGATGCAGCAGACTGGAAACTACAAGAAGATGAGCAAATAAAAGGGTTACAAACAGTAGCATTATCTGGGTGGGGACAGTCTCAAATACAGTTAATTGATACCCCGGGAATTGATGAAGTGGATGGAGAAAGTAGGGAAATGTTAGCCCATGATATGGCTAAACAAGTAGACTTAATTCTCTTTGTTATTTCCGGGGATATGACTAAAGTAGAATTTGAGGCTTTATCGCGGTTACGATCAGTAGGAAAACCGATTATTTTAATTTTTAATAAAATTGACCAATACCCAGAAATTGATCGCTTAGCTATTTATGAAAAAATACGGGATGAACGGGTTAAAGAGTTGCTTTCCCCAGATGAAATTGTTATGGTTGCTGCTGCCCCTTTAATCACAGAAATTAGTCAAGATGAACAAGGAAATTTAAAACAGAAAAGAAGTAGAGGAAAGCCAAAAATAGAGAGTTTAAAGTTAAAAATATTAGAAATTTTACATCGGGAAGGTAAGTCTTTGGTCGCGCTTAATACAATGTTATACGCCGATGAAGTTAATGAGCAAATCGTAGCTCGTAAATTACAAATTAGGGAAAAAGCAGCTAACCAATTAATTTACAAAGCAGTGATGATCAAAGCCATGGCTGTTGCTTTAAACCCCGTTACAGTAGTCGATTTATTCACAGGGGCAGTGGTAGATGTAGCCATGATTTTGTCCTTGTCCAATCTCTATGGTATTGCCATGACCCAACAAGCAGCGATCGCCCTTTTGCAAAAAATTGGGGTGAGTATGGGTGGTATTAGTGCCACCGAGTTTCTCACCTCCTTGGGGTTGAGTTCCCTCAAAGGAATGTTAGGGTTGATGGTTCCCACAACCGCAGGGTTGTCTTTGCTTCCTTATGTTTCCATTGCCATTACCCAAGGTAGTGTGGCCGGGGTGTCTTGTTATGCTATTGGCCAGGTAACTAAACGTTATTTAGCCAATGGGGCAGCCTGGGGACCAGAAGGACCAAAAACAGTGGTGAAGCAGATTTTACTATCTTTGGATAAAACTTCGATTTTGAATCGCATTAAGTGGGAGTTGGGGGCTAAGTTGAAGCGAGATCAGGGTTTTAAGGTTATGTAGTGATAGGGCGTGTGGGAAGTGTGGGAAGTGTGGGGAGTGTGGGAAGAATATTAGTCTAACCATAAGAGCAACTTTTGCTAAGCATTAAGAAAATTTACAAAAAGGGACTTGACGAATCCTTAAAATTTGCTGTACTCTTCTATAGTAATTAGACTATGATTTATTTAAAACAAATAGAAGTTAGTCTATAACGTTATCAGCAACAGACTTCTCGCTCTGTTGAGGGTGTAAGTACGGGATTCATAAGAGTCTTGACCCTTTGCCCCCTCATCCATAAAGTAACTTTTGTCTGTAAATTTACGGAGATGTCTTAGCAAAAGGCACTAAGCACATAAAATCAAAAAATGAGAAAATTCTAAGCAAAACTTAACATTTAGTCATGCAAATAACAAATCGTATTCATTTTAGAAATGTCAAGGGGGATATATTCGGCGGGGTAACCGCAGCCGTGATCGCCCTTCCCATGGCCCTAGCTTTCGGGGTGGCCTCTGGTGCCGGTCCTGCTGCTGGTTTATGGGGTGCAGTGTTAATTGGTTTTTTCGCTGCTTTATTTGGCGGAACTCCAACCCTCATATCTGAACCCACTGGTCCAATGACGGTGGTAATGACGGCGGTTATCACAAAATTAACCGCAGACAACCCTGAAAACGGTCTAGCGATGGCTTTTACCGTGGTCATGATCGCAGGGATCTTTCAGGTTATTCTCGGTGTGTTGAAACTAGGTAAATATATTACCTTAATGCCTTATACGGTAATTTCTGGCTTTATGTCGGGTATTGGACTGATTTTAATTATTTTACAATTCGGTCCATTACTGGGAACAGCTAACCCCAAAGGTGGGGTAATAGCAGCCCTACAAAATGCCCCCAATGTCTTGAGTAGTCTCAATATGAATATCGGTGAGGCTATTTTAGGGTTGTTAGCGGTAGCAGTATTATTTTTAATGCCCTCGAAACTGAAGAAAGTTGTTCCTCCTCAGTTAGTAGCTTTGATTGGTTGTACTTTAATTTCAATCTTTTTCTTTGGCAACGCTGAGATTAAAACCATCCCTGAGTTTAGTGCGGGACTTCCTTCTTTAGTTATGCCAACCTTTAGCGCAGATCAAGTACAAATCATGATTGTAGATGGTTTAGTGTTAGGGATGTTGGGATGTATCGACGCATTATTAACCGCAGTTATCGCTGATAGTTTAACCCAAACGCAACACAACTCTGATAAAGAATTAATCGGTCAAGGTATTGGTAACTTAGTCTCTGGTTTATGCGGTGGTTTACCCGGTGCTGGTGCAACTATGGGAACCGTCGTTAATATTCAAGCTGGGGGACGCACTGCCCTATCTGGTTTATCTCGTGCTTTCATCTTATTAGTTGTGGTGCTTTGGGCTGCCCCTTTAACCCAAAATATTCCTTTAGCGGTGTTAGCTGGTATTGCCTTTAAGGTGGGTATCGATATTATTGACTGGAAGTTTCTCCAACGCGCTCATAAACTTTCTTGGAAAGCAGCGGCCATTATGTATGGGGTAATGTTGCTCACTGTCTTCTACGACTTAATTACTGCTGTTGGTTTAGGGGTATTTGTTGCGAATGTTTTAACCATTCAAAAATTAGCCAATATTCAAGCCGATCGCGTCAAAGCTATTGACACCCATGAAGATGATCGTCTGGCTAATCAAGAAGCTAAATACTTAATGAAAGAAGCCAATGGACGCATTTTATTACTTGACTTAGGTGGTCCTATGAGTTTCGGTGCTTCTAAGGCCATTACCCAACGTCAGAATATCTTAGATAACTACGAAATGTTGGTCATTGACTTAACTCATGTGCCTTTATTGGGTGTCACTGCTACCTTAGCCCTTGAGAAAACGATCGATGACGCTTATGCTAAAGGTTTAGAAGTTTATATTGTCGGTGGGGAAGGCAAACTCAAAGAAAGACTGCAAAAATTCGATATTTTGGATCGGGTTCCTCACAAAAACCGTGTTCAAACCCGTGTTGCAGCTTTACAGTTAGCCGTGGCCAGTCTGAATGGAGACACCATCGAACAAATTGACAAAAATATGGGAATGAATGCTTCTTATTTCCCTGAAGATAATACTAACCCATCTAATGGGTCTAGTTATAGCGATCCCATTTCTAAGTAGATAAGGCAGGGGGAGCAGAGGAAGCAGAGGAGGAAAATGTAAATATTCTTCCCATACTCCGCACACTCCCCACACTTTTCTCAAAATTGTCCACTTATTAAAAAATTATGTTCACAAGTCCACCTATTCCACTATTAGCCACAGAAACAACAGCCAATCTTGGCCCGATGGTTTTAGCCGGTGTTTTACTCAGTTTAATTGTCGTTTATTTAGCCAGTAAGTTAGGGGGAGAAATCTCAAGATCCCTTAATTTACCTCCGGTTTTAGGAGAATTAGTCGGTGGTGTAGTTGTTGGTGCATCGGCCTTACATTTATTAGTGTTTCCCGAAAGTGGTGCCACTGCTGCGGACTCAGTGTTGATGAGTACCTTACAATTAGTAGCTGGTTTAAGTCCGGAAGCTGTTCCTGAAGTGTTTAGTACCCAAAGTGAAGTTATTTCTGTTTTAGCAGAACTTGGGGTAATTATCCTTCTCTTTGAAATTGGTTTAGAATCAGATATCAGAGAGTTACAGGAAGTAGGTTATCAAGCTGCTATTGTTGCGGTTGTGGGTGTGGTTGCTCCCTTTACTGCTGGTACGGTTGGCTTGATGTTACTGTTTAATGTTCCTACTATTCCTGCTATTTTTGCCGGTGCAGCTTTAACCGCTACCAGTATCGGTATCACCTCTAAGGTTTTGTCGGAGTTGGGCTATTTGAAGTCCAAGGAAGGACAAATCATTGTTGGTGCTGCGGTTATTGATGATGTGTTAGGAATTATCGTTTTAGCTGTGGTTGCTAGTTTGGCTAAAACTGGATCTGTTGATGTAGTTAATGTTATCTATTTGATTGTCAGTGCTACTGTCTTTTTATTGGGTTCCATTTTCTTAGGCAAATTCTTTAATAAGTCTTTTGTTGCCGTTTCTGAGGTGTTACAAACCCGTGGTAAGTTAGTGATTCCTGCTTTGATTTTTGCTTTCTTTATGGCGTTTTTAGCTAACGTTATTCAACTAGAAGCTATCTTGGGGGCCTTTGCTGCTGGTTTAGTTTTAGATGAAACCGATAAGCGCAAAGAATTGGATCAACAAGTGATTCCTATTGCTGATATTTTGGTTCCCATTTTCTTTGTTAGTGTCGGAGCAAAGGTTAATTTAGGGGTACTGAATCCTTTTGTTGCTGAAAATAGAGAAGGTTTAATCATTGCTACCTTTTTGATTGTTGTTGCTATCATCGGTAAATTAATTACAGGATGGACGATAACAGGACAAGAAAAAATTAACCGTTTAGCTATTGGTTTTGGCATGATTCCTCGGGGTGAGGTTGGCTTAGTTTTCGCTGGGATAGGTTCAGCTAGTGGGGTATTAAGTCAGTCTTTAGAAGCAGCTATTATTGTAATGGTGATTCTGACGACTTTTCTCGCACCTCCTCTCTTAAGGTTTGCCTTTAAGGAGCCTTCAGAAAGCGCAGAAAAATTGCAAAATGCTGATGTAGCTAACTAACAGTAAGAAAAGGGACAATTATCAACTAGATTTTGTCCCTTTTTGACCCTTGCTATGGTATGATGAAAAGTTAATCATGGTCAACGCAGTCACAATGGTAAAAAGAAACCCGTCTAAAAACAGGTTTAAAAATTTGATAACTAAGACAACTAAATTATTGAAGGATGATAATTTTATGATCGGTATTCACTTTGTTGAGAATGCCGTTTCTAAAATTTTGTCTGTTGCTCTGGTTATTGTGATTGGGGTTTCTATATTTGAGTTGACTTTGGTATTAGCAAAGGATTTATTTACTACTGAACCGGTTGGTTTCTTTAATAAAACTTTAATTGAAATATTTGGATTATTCCTAAACATATTAATTGCCTTAGAATTATTAGAAAATATTACTGCTTATCTTAGGAAACATATAGTTCAAGTAGAGTTAGTTGTAGTAACTGCTCTCATTGCTGTTGCTAGAAAGATTATTATTTTTGACCCTTCAAAATACGCTAAAAATGATTTAATTGCCCTCGCTTTTGCTTGTTTTGCTTTGGCTGCTAGTTATGCTCTCATTCGTTTTGTTAATCAGAAAGATAGTTGAGAAGGGAGAGCAATATGAATCAAAAAAATGGCGATGAAACACAATCTTTGCAACGGTTAAAAAGAGTCTCTGATGGTATTTTTATGTTAGCAATGACTTTAATGGTATTGCAGTTTGATTTACCGAATGTTGAAGCAGAGATGTCAACAAGAGAAATTAAAGAATTTTTAATTGCTCAACTACCAGCACTTTATATTTATTTGGGTACTTTTATTTTAATTGCTTTTTATTGGTTTAGTAATTTACAACAATTTACCCACTATAAGAAAACGGACACTGTTCATTTATGGCTTAATTTATTGTCATTAATGTTCGTTGTTTTGATTCCTTATACTAAGGATTTTATTAATGTTTATAGTTTAAATCCTTATGTACAAATCTTTTACAGTATCAATTTATTTCTGGTAGGTTTATTTTCTTCTCTAAGTTGGTGCTATGCTTCTAGAAATAACAGTTTGATAGATCCTAACTTAGAAAAAAAGGAGAGTGTAAAAATTGGCATAAAAAGACTGATTGAACCGTTGGTATCTCTATTTTCCACTATTATATCATTAATTAATCCCACTTATTGGAAATGGAGTTTTTCGTTATTTTTCCTTTGTCCCTAATTTTATAATTGATAATTATGTTAGAAGCTTTCATTTTTGCGACAATTTTATTCGGTTTCTTTGGCATCATTTTCAAAGAAAATTTGATGATGAAAATTATTGCTATGGATGTGATGAGTACAGGAGTTATTGCTTATTATGTTATCATTTCATCGAGAAACGGTCTATTTACACCCATTTTAAATAAGACTACTGATAGTAGTAATTATGCTGATCCTGTTCCACAAGCAGTCATTTTAACCGCCATTGTTATCGGATTTTCTATTCAAGCTTTAATGTTAGTCGGTGTGATGAAGTTAGCCCAAAATAATCCAACTTTGGAAACAAAAGAAATAGAAAAAAATAATGCACCTTAAATCAAGTTAATGTAGGTTTAATAATGTTAAGCCCCTAGATAATCTCAACCCCCCTAATGTATAATATGGTCGAATGAAAGCTCTAACAATTATTTGGATCGCCTTACCCTTATTTATCGGATTTAGTATTTATCTACTTCCCAAAATTGCTCGCTACCTTGCTTTAGGGGTCGCGATATTTTCTCTTGGGTATGCGTTGACTATATTTAATTTAGACTCATCTTTAGATTTTAATCTACTGGATAGTTTTGGCGTTATTCTCTTAATTGATAATTTAACTAGCTTTTTCATTCTGACTAATGCTTTAGTCACCTTAGCTGTACTTTTTTATTGTTGGCAAACTGACAAAACAGCCTTTTTTTACACCCAAATTATTATTTTACACGGAAGCGTTAATGCGTCTTTTATTTGCGCTGACTTTATTAGTTTGTACGTCGCTTTAGAAGTGATCGGTATTGCCGCATTTTTACTTGTTGCCTATCCTAGAAGCGATCGCTCAATATGGGTAGCCCTGCGTTATCTTTTTGTTAGTAACACCGCCATGTTATTTTACTTAGTGGGGGCAGTATTGGTGTACCAGTCCCATCATTCCTTTAGCTTTGCCGGGTTAAAAGGATCACCCCCAGAAGCGATCGCACTTATTTTTGTAGGACTGTTAGCCAAGGGTGGTATATTTGTATCTGGTTTATGGCTACCCTTAACCCATTCTGAGTCAGAAACCCCTGTCTCGGCCATGTTATCGGGAGTGGTTGTGAAAGCGGGGGTATATCCTCTCATTCGTTGCGCATTAATGGTGAGTGAGGTTGATCCTATTGTGCGTCTTTTTGGCGTGGGGACGGCTTTATTAGGGGTGGGATATGCTGTGTTTGAGAAGGATAGTAAACGGATGTTAGCCTTTCATACCGTTTCCCAGTTAGGGTTTGTTTTAGCGGCCCCAGAAGTAGGAGGGTTTTACGCTTTGACTCATGGGTTAGTTAAGTCTGCTTTATTTTTAATATCAGGAGTGTTACCTAGTCGCAACCTGAAAGAATTAAAACATTTACCTATTCATACACCAGTTTGGATCGCTTTAGTAATAGCCAGTTTTTCTATTTCAGGGTTCCCTTTGTTGTCGGGTTTTGGGGCAAAAGTTTTAACCATGAAAAGTCTTTTACCTTGGCAAGTGATTGGTATGAATATTGCTGCATTGGGAACATCTGTATCCTTTGCTAAATTTATATTTTTGCCCCATGAAACCAAAGAAGATAGTAAAGTCAAGTTGGGTTTTTGGGCAGCAATGATTTTATTATTAGGAGGACTAATTATTGCTAATGGTATCTACTATGAAGCCTATACTATCAAAAATACGATTAAACCTTTAATTACTATTTTTCTCGGATGGTTAGCTTATGGATTTATTTTCCAAAAAGCTGTTGTTAAACTGCCTCGTGTGGCCGAGGAATTTGATCATTTAATAGGAGTGATGATTTTAATGTTAATGTTTCTATTTTGGCTGGTACTATTCCCAGATATTCAGGCAATATATAAACAGTAACACAGGCTTCTAAGCTATAGAACCATTCTACTTTTATTAGACTTGTTCAACTCATTCAAAAACTGATAACTACTCACTTATAACTGTTACTTATTGTTATGATTGCTTATTTAGATTTAATATTAAAGTTAGCCATTTGGTTTTTACTCACCTCTGATATTAGTCCAGCCAATATTATTATTGGGGTAATTATTTGTGTATTCTTGCCTAAAAAATTAAGTTCTCCAGGAAAATTAAAAGACTGGTACCGTGCGTTAGTAGAAGTTCTAATCGCTATTCCCCAAGCTTACTTTGAGGCAGTAGAAATTATGTTATTTCCTCATAAAAAAGAGAAGATTAAGCCGGAAAGAGTTAAACCCGAAAGAACCCCAGGTTTGATTTTTTTAGATATTTTTGTAATTACCTTCACTCCCAAAACAATTGTGTTAAAATATCGTGAAGAAGGATGGTATGACGTTCATCTTATTCAACGGGAGAAACAGTCATGAGTGTACTTGATGTAATTTTAATTGTGATGATTTTAGCATTACTGATCCCCATCTATGAAGCATGGCAAGACAATGACATTTGGCAAAAAATGTTAGCTTTTTCGAGTATTGCCAGCAAAACATCGATCATGATCCTGGTTATTTCTGTCTTAAGAGGTGATTGGATGATCGGATTAGTTGGGGTTCTTATTCTAAGTTTGGGTAATGCTTCTTTGATGTTACTGGCACAAATTTTAAAACGGATAAAAATCACAGAAAACTAACAAATTTCATGATAAAATAATAAAGCTATGATTGACTATTTAAGCTATTTTTGCATTATTGTTGGCCTCATTTTTTGGTTTTGGGGAACCATTCCTTTAGTTGGCGATCGCTCAGTTTTATATAAACTCCATAGCCTTTCTGTAGCTGATACTTTGGGTTCAATGAGTATTATTTTTGGACTCTTTTTAAAGATACCCAGTGAATGGCCATTACTGATTTTAGCTATTATTTCCCTAGCAATATGGAACACTGTCTTAGGTTATGTTTTAGCTTATTGTTCCAGTAGTGAAGAGAATTAATAACCCTTATTTATTTTGGAAATGAATGACATTTATCTCTATATCATTACCGCCTTATTACCCCTTTCTGCTTGTCTAACTGTCTTACAAATAAACCCTTATCACACCTTAGTTATTCGGGGTATTTTAGGGGCGATCGCTGCCTTGGTTTATGCCATGTTTGGGGCAGCAGATGTGGCATTAACAGAAGCATTAGTGGGGACAATGTTGGCCATTACTCTTTACGGGGTAGCGGTGCGATCGTCTATGGTAATGCGCTTAGGAATCATAGAAAACGAAAGCCAAGAAAAAGATCAATTTAAACAATTAATTGATAATTTCAAAAGTATTTTAAATAAATATCATCTACGCTTAGAACTCGTTACTTATGAAGACGAAATAGCCTTAACAACGGCATTGAAAAACCAAGATATTCATGGAACTTGTCAGTTAAAGGCAGATGACGGTGATAGCTATCATACTGTTACCAGAATAAAACGGCTTTATGAGATTATTCAACCGGAACTATCCTCATCTTTAATCACTTATTTTAACCCCTTAGATACCAAGGAGAAACACTAAATGAAATGGGTTTATCTTGTTGCAGGAATCGCACTTTATGTAAAAATGTTGGTCATGCCTAACCCTATGGCAGAAATGGTAGATTTATCTATTGTGGAAAGCGTTGTACTAGATAGTGGGGTTCCCAATGCTGTGTCAGGAATCATCTTTAGAAACCGTCTTTATGACACCATTTTTGAGGTGGTTGTATTTACCCTTGCTGTGATGGGTGTTCGCTTTTTAATGAGTAATGATGAACCTTTGAACGTTATTTATCAATTTAACGATCAACCTTCCATTGTATTAGCACAGTTAGGGGCGACTATTGCAGCGTTGGTTAGTATAGAATTAGCTATTAGAGGACATCTTAGCCCCGGAGGAGGGTTTGCTGCTGGTGTTGCTGGAGGAACTGCCATCGGACTTATTGCTATTACCTCCCCTTCAGAATGGATGCAAAAAATCTATCAACGTTGGCACGCATCTACTTGGGAAAAAATATCTGTATTGATCTTCATTGTTTTGGCGGTTATTACGTTAGTTGGTTTAGAATTACCATTAGGACAAACAGGAACATTATTAAGTGGTGGAATTATTCCTATTCTTAATATTTTAGTTGCTATTAAAGTGGCTTTGGGATCTTGGGCAGTGATTTTAATTTTTATTCGTTATCGAGGGTTATTGTAAGCACTAAATTGTTAACATTAAAGTTATTCAATAATTTGTGACAATAAAACATGATAAGAAGCTCTCCCATTTTAAATTGTATTAACTACATTCATGAGCGTTATAGTAACATCAGTAATGGACAGGTAGCTACTTATATTCCAGAACTAGCAAAGGCTAATCCTGACTTTTTCGGCATTTGTATTACGACCCCAGACGGACAAACTTATGAAGTCGGGGAGTCTCAACATTCATTTACCATTCAGTCTATTTCTAAACCCTTTGTTTACGGTTTAGCGTTAGCAGATCATGGAGTGGATAAAGTGATGAGTAAAGTGGGGGTAGAACCCACAGGAGAAGCATTTAACTCGATCATTTTTGATGAAGTCTATAACCGTCCTTATAACCCTATGGTGAACGCAGGGGCGATCGCAACTACCGCTTTGATCAAAGGGAACGGATACGAACAAAGATTTAAGCGGATTTTAACCATGTTTGAAGAGTTCGCAGGACGTTCTCTAAGTATAGATGAAGAGGTTTTTCAGTCGGAAAAGTCAACGGGACATCGTAATCGGGCGATCGCCTATTTAGAGTTGAATGCAGGGATGTTAGAAGGGAACTTAGATGAACATTTAGACCTGTATTTTCGCCAATGTTCTATTCTAGTAACTGCTAAAGATTTAGCGATCATGGCTGCAACTTTAGCCAATAATGGGATCAACCCCATCACCCAACAAAAAGTGGTTAACCCGAAAGAAGTACGCGCTATTCTCAGTGTCATGGCCAGTTGTGGAATGTACGATTTTTCGGGAGAATGGATGTATCGTATTGGTTTACCGGCAAAAAGTGGGGTCGGAGGTGGTATTATCGCTGTTCTACCCGGTCAGTTTGGTATTGGTACTTTTTCCCCTCCTTTAGATGAAAGGGGGAATAGTGTGCGAGGAATTAAGGTATGTGAAGAGTTATCCCAACAGTTTAAGTTTCATTTGTTTGATAGTCATCCGGTGTCTCAAACCTGTGTCAGTCGTACTTATACTGGGGCCATGGTATCTTCAAAACGACAAAGACGGGTGTTTCAAAGGGATTTTTTGGACCAAGAATCAGAAAAAATTCTAGTTTATGAACTTAAAGGTGATCTTTATTTTGCCACCCTAGAAAAGTTAACCCGTCAGCTACAAAATCATCAACCAACGCCCCAATTTATTATTTTAGATGGTCATCGAGTCGGAAATGTTAATAGTAGTGCTATTACCTTATTGTCAGAAATAAAGGAGTGGTGTTTGAATCAAGAAATAATTTTATTTTTGACAGGATTTGAGGATAAAATAAAGGTGAGTTTACAAGCTAATGATTGGCAGAATGAGATGTTTATTAATAATGTCGATGCAGCCTTAGAATGGTGCGAAAATCATTTGTTATCTGAAGGAAATCAGCAAAATATAACTGTTACCGATCAGTTATTATTAGAAGACATGGATATATTTAAAGCATTCACGACGGAAGAAATGGCGGCGATTACTCCTTTATTTACTGAAGTTTTTTATCAACCAGATGATTTTATTGTTTGTGAAGGAGAAGAAGCTAAACGTTTATTTTTATTAGCAAAAGGAAGGGCAACCGTTTCCTTAAAACTTCCTCAAAGTGAGGAAAGAAAACGGTTAACTACTTATATTCCAGGCATTGCTTTTGGAGAGTTAGCACTATTTGATATTGATATTAGTCAAAGAACCGCTGATATTATGGCAGATACTGAAGTTGTGTGTTATGTTTTGGAATTTGCGCGTTTAAAAACATTACTCAATACACATCCTGAAGTTTATATCAAGTTACTGCAAACTTTTGGGAAAAGTCTTGTTAATACAATTAAACGAGCAACCTTAGAAATTCGTAGTTTATCTGTATAAATAATCACCACCAATCTAAGAAAAATATGAAATAAATCGAATCATCACTGGTGAGGGATGTTATTATTAATATTTTCACTCTCAAGCAAGATGATTTAGATTTATGACTACATTAGACTGGGTAGCAACACATTTAGATCAAGAAAGGCTGATTATTAAAGAAATCTTTACAACAAGATTAATTACTATTGGAGAAATTGAATTCTCTTTGTTGTCATTAGTGAATACAGCTTTTTGGGTATTTATTGCTTTTTGGGGATCAAAAATTCTGAGATTTATGATTTCTCGTTGGCTTCTATCTCATTTTAAATTGGAAAGAGGAAACCATGAAGCAATTACCTCAATTATTGGCTATATTGTCTTGCTATTTTCTTGTATTATTGCCTTAGAAACCTTGGGAATAAATTTAAGTTCTCTCACTATTTTTGCTGGGGGTATTGGTATTGCTTTTGGCATTGGACTACAAGATTTAGGTAGTAATTTTATTAGTGGATTAACTTTATTAATGGGTAATCGTTTAAAGGTAGGAGATTTTATAAAAGTATAGCAGTCGCCAAAGCTATTAGGACATTTTTCTGTTCCCTGTTCCCTGTTCCCTGTTCCCTTAAAATATAATTTATGTGTCCTAACTAGCCTGTCTATTGCTAT
>NZ_JASJEB010000063.1 GCF_030064895.1 Crocosphaera sp.
TCATCTAAGCAAGGTTGTGCTTTGCACGTTAATATATTGGTCAAAATTCATCCCCATCTAAAATTTGGGTATTCTTTTAGAATTTATAGATGGGGACTTCTTTTGACATCCCTGTTAAATATCATACGCAATAGGACGCAGATTTTGTCCAAAAACTTGATGATTAAAGGAAACATTTCGTAAATCTTCTCCCCGTCATTTCATTTATCATTTATCATTCGTTTGGAAGTAGGCTTGAAACCTCTCCCAAACTTCTTTCTCCCTAAAGGGAGAGCCTTGAAACCAAAATGAAAGATGTTCAATGTTCAATGTTTCGTCACCCCCTCTCCTCGTCAGCAGCATTTATTGAGGAGGAGTCTCAGAAGGAGTTTCTTCTGATGGTGTGGTTTCTGTGGTTGGCACTGATAAATCTGGTTCGGGTTCTTTAACTTCAGGGGAAGGAATAAAGAACAAAGCAAAAGCTGCCACCACTAAACTAGCAATGCCTAAAGTAGCAGGAACGGCCCTTTGTGCCAAGGGTTCATCTGGGGGACGATAACGACGGGATAAGGGTTTTAATTGTAGGGTTAAGTTGGGTAAGGTAACACCATCAGCTACAAATTGGTCGATTGCTTCAACTAAATCAAATAATTGCACCGTTGTTAAGTTTATTTCTACAGGATTATCTGTTTGAGAGGAAGGATACCAAGTTAAGCGATGAAGATGTTGCCCTGGGACACTCTCAAGGTTAATCTTATCTTCTTCTGATAAACTCTGAACAGGATGAGGAATACCACTCAGGTACCCTTGAGCATATTCACTGACAGTTTTTACTAAATTTTCTAGTAAACTAGAACCCCCCTGGAGTTTCTGGGAAATTCCCAAAAATCGACATTCAGTATTGACTAAAATCGATAGTACAGGCCGAGGATCACTATTATCTGTTGGAGTATTATTCGTTAGCCCTTGCAACACAAGGGTACAATTGGGCAAATTATACTGACGTTGAATATTCACGCAACCTCCCCATCAAATAAACTAATCCAAAACCGTTGCATTCCGGCAGTGCCTGTACAAAATAATAGCTGCTTAAGCAAAAATAGGGCAAGTTCGTTTAACTGCTTTTCTGAACTCAAATAAACCGATACTTTAGCCCGACGAGAGTTCATTCGACTGCGAAAATGAGCTCGGAATTGATCTAAATATTCGGCTAAAAGAAAATGACAAGTCACCGGTAAGCCTTTTTCGTGCATTTGCTGTTCTGCCAGTAACAATTGACGAATTTGCACGGTTAAGGGTTTCACTCGATAATTAGCAATGATTACTAAGGCTTTAGCTTGTTCTATGCTTAAACTATCACGGGTATAAGCTCGTCGCCAAGGATTAGTAGAACGCAATCGCCAGAGGGCAATGCGATTTTTGATGATTTTCTCCAGATTAAAATGTTTGACAGTTGCTAACATTTGCTCTGATGCACCCAATTCTAATGCTTCAAGAGCAAGTAGTAAAAGGTCGATGTGTTGTTGAATACGACCAGCACACCGTTGTCCAGAAATGGTAAAATCTGGTAAAGTATCTAAGATAATAGGTTTTGATTCAACAGAAGAATTAGAATCGGCCATTACAATTAAAAGTTGCACTCATCTACCATAGCATCCGATATGATAGCTTAAATTGAATCAAAATTGTAAATATTAGTAAATTAGTAAATCTGGCTGGCTCGACTTTTTTAAAAAATTTAGACATAAGTGTAGCACCCTAACTTATCATAGCATAAAAAATAAAAAATTTGTAGTACGTTTCTCAAAGCCCCATTATCTCGTTGGTAATTAGGCTCAATTGTTATCAAAATTTAACTTTGTTGACCAATATTGGTGTTATAGGATACACTTTTTTAAACAAAAATACAGTTATTAGAATTAAACTTACAAGTATATTACAGAGTAATTATTACTAAACCAACTGATAATTTTAGTTATTTGATTTTAAGCAAGATTGACTTATGAATAAACTCTTACCTAGTAAGCTTTTTCTGTTTCGAGAAAATCATTTTATTAATCCAAGTATTTGTTTGCTATTATCTGTCATATTTGCAGAAGATATGGAGGCAAAATTAGCATGGCAAAGTCTTAGAAATGAGGTTGAAAAAGACTCTTTATCTTCTGCAAATTATAAAGTTTTTTCACTTCTAATTTCTCGTCTATGTCAATTAGAAATTGAAGATGAACTTATTCCTAAACTGAAGGGAGTTGCACGTTACTCTTGGGTTAAAAATCAAATAAAAGTTCAGGTAATAGCAACATTAATTGAACAACTGCAAAAAAATCAGATCCCGTTTACTTTGTTAAATAATATTGGCTTGTTACTATTTTTATATCAAGATAGTATTAAACTTAATGTTTCTAATATAGCCCTTTTGGTTGCTCCTGATGATGTTTTAAAAACAATTGATATGTTAGAAAAAGAGGGATGGAAACCGAAAGGATTTATTTGCGAAGCTTTACTGGAAGAATTTAGTTTTACCAGACTTGAAAATGAGAATGTTAGTCAAGATATAAAAATAATTGAACTTTTTTGGAAAATGGAGAGTAAAAATAGTTATCATATCATTTCATCGGAATACATTTTTAAGCAAGAACTGGAGGTAATAGAATTTAATAATCATCAAGTTTCTGTATTAAATGCAACTTATCAACTATATTATCTATTATCTATTCTCGGAGACGATGTAAACGTAGCAAGTTGGAGTGTCAATTTTGTTAACTTATTAAAAAATAATCATTATTTAATCGATTGGAATAAAATATCGTACTTACTGAAAGCTAATAATATTCATCTTATTTTGAAAAAGCATAAAATCATAAAAATGCTCAATTTTTTAGAGCAGTTTCATCAGAATAAAAAGCTTGATAAGACTATAGATGAGATTTTAATTACCCCCTCCGATAAATTTGAATTTTGGTTACGAAAGTATAAAAAAATAAATCCATTTTTCCAACGCTTAAATTATCGTTATGAACGATACACAAGAACAGATATTTATAAAAAAAATAATCTGTCAAAACTACGAGGATTTTTCATCTATTTGAAAAGAGAATGGAGACTTAATTCTTATTGGGAACTACCCCAACAAATACTTACTCGTTCATCTAAATATTTAAGGAAATTTGTCAAAGGTTAATAATGAAAATTCTTCATGTTATTCAACAACTATCTTGTGGGGGTGCTGCTAGGGCTATGTTATCCCTAATTAAGTATTGTAGCTTAGATTCTCGTTTTAAACACCAGATTCTTTCTTTATTACCCCCTAATCTTTCTGGTTTTCAAAACGAACAATTAACTGGCCTTCAAGATAAGATTATAGAAGGAAATGAAACTGAAATAAAACAAATAATAGAAGAAGCAGATATTGTTCAAGTCCATTTTTGGAATAGTCCCGAAATGTATGAATTTTTGGCTTCTTCTTTGCCACCTCATCGACTAATAATCTGGTTACATATTGCAGGAAATACTCCTCCTCATATCCTTCCTAAAATGCTGATTAATAATTCAGACAAAGTGATTGCTTCTAGTCCTTATACTCTAGAAATTCAATCTCTTGCTAGTCTAAAAGAGTCAGTTAAATTAGAAAAGATAAAGTCCATTTATTCTATTAGTGATTTTGCGCGTTTAGAGAATTTTGCATCTCAAGAACATCAAGAATTTGTTGTTGGTTATTTAGGAACAACTAACCCAGTTAAAATTCATCCGAATTATATACAAATGAATGGTGATATCAATATTCCTAATATTAGATTTTTAGTTGCTGGTGATGAAACAGGGTGTTTACAACTACAAAAACAAGCTGAAAAATTAAACGTATCTGATAAATTTGAATTTTTAGGATACATTAAAAATATTAAGTCCTTTCTAGAAAAAATAGATGTTTTTGGTTATCCTTTATGTCCTAATAATTATTCTACGGTTGAATTAGTCTTACAAGAAGTTATGTGGGTGGGTATTCCTCCTGTTATTTTTGCTTATGGGGGCGCACAAAGAACTGTTATTCATCAAGAAACAGGTTTAATTGTTCATTCAGAAAAAGAATATCAAGAAGCAATTTTATATCTTTATGAAAATCCTCAAGAAAGAAAAAGATTGGGCGATAATGCTAAAATATATGCACAAAAAAACTTTGCTCATGATTTAATTATGGGACAATGGAAGCAGCTTTATCAAGAAACAATAGAATTGCCTAAAACCCTTCATCAACTTTCGTTTAATTCCGATGTAGGATCTGACATTTTCAGACAAACTTTAGACAAATATGCTGATCCCTTTTGCAAAAGTTTAAGCAGTGATAACATTCAAGAACTTTTAGAGTCTGATAGCATAATTGCTTCCTCTTCACCTGTTTTATATAATATTAGTGGAGGAGGAATTTTGCATTATCAACGTTACTATTCTAAAGACGCTTATTTATCGTTTTGGGGGGGATTAGTTTGGCAAAAACAAGGGCAAAATATTAGAGCGATCGCTTATTTTAAAAAAGCCATACAATTAGGATTTCCTCACTGGAGAATTCATTGGTATTTAGCCAAAGCATTTGAAAAAGTTAAAGCTTTTGATTTAATGAAAACATCTTTACAAGAAGTTATTAATGCTGATCCCTCTTTCGGAGAGGCCAAGAATATGTTAGATTATTATTCTTAAAATACAAATAAAGACAATATTTTAAAAAATTATGAGCAAATATAAGAGCAAAATATTGTTTTTAATAAATTTCAATATATCGAAGCTATTCCTTTGTTTTTAGAACTTACTTTCCCAAAAAGTGATATACAAGAAATTGTGAAAAAACATGATATTATACCTTCAAGAGAAAATCCTTTTTCTCGTATTCGCAAAGTTACTCCTGGAGACTATAAAGCAAAATTAAAACCTGATACTATTTCTCATCTTAATGATATATTTAGTCACACTTTGAGGAAATATAATTATGACTAACATTGATCTTGGTTTATCTCACCCGAAACTGTCTATAAGTGCCATTATTCCTGTCTATAACGGGGAAAAATATTTAGGAGAAGCAATTAACAGTATTTTGACACAAACTTATCCCATTTCTGAAATTATTGTCATGGATGATGGTTCAACCGATCAAACGGCTGAGGTTGTTAAAACATTCCCATCCATTCGCTATTATTATCAAACTAATCAAGGAAGTGCAGTGGCCAGAAATGAAGCGATTAAATTAGCAAAGGGTAACTATTTAGCCTTTTTGGATGCTGATGATCTTTGGTTACCTAATAAGTTAGAGTTGCAAGTCAAAACCTTTCAACAAAACTCAGAGATTGAGATGGTTTCTGGTTACGTTCAACAATTTATTAGTCCCGAATTATCTGAAACTATTAAACAGGAAATTTCTTGTCCACAACAACCAATGGTGGGAACTTTGATGTCAGCTTTATTAATTAAAAAACAGGCTTTTTTCAAGGTAGGCGAGTTTGATGTTAACACAGTTGTAGGAGAATTTATGGATTGGTATAAAAGGGCAATGGATTTAAAGATCCAAATAGTCATGCTTCCAGATACAATTATGAAAAGGCGAATTCATAAAACCAATAAAGGAATTAAACAACGTCAGCAAGCTATTTCAGAATACTTAATGATCGTCAGAAAGTCTATTGCTCAAAAACGAAATTTAAACCAGTAAACTATGACTAATAATAATCTATCCTCAAAACTGATAATCTTTGATGTCGGAACCTATGGACATCATTCCAGTTACTTCAAATATTTATTAACCTATTATTATGAACAGAACTTATCCCAGACTCTAGATATTGTTGTCTCTCCTAAATTTATCAAAAATCATAATGATGTTGTTCAATTAGTTAACATTTATAAGTTAGAAAATGTTAGATTTATTCCCATTACAGAAGCAGAAGAAGATCAGCTAAAAATAGCTAGAGAAAATCTCGGTTTAGATATGATTCGCTTTTTAGGAAATAATCAAAATGATACCTCTTATGCAACTTTAGAATTAAAATTATTTAATCATTATGCTGAGAAAACTCAAGCGAGTCAATCTATGATTATGTATTTAGATGATCAGCGAATGTTAGTTGCTTCTCAGATGAATTTTTTCTGTCCATTTTCAGGGATTTATTTTACCCCGAGATTTCATTATAAGGTTGATAATAATCAATTTGATGCAAAAATAGAAAAAACCAATCAACTACGACAAAAAATGATTATAAAACGTTTCTTAGATCATCCTCAATTGCATAATTTATTTTGTCTTGATACTTTTGCAGTTCAAGAAATTAAATCTAAATTTAAAACTGATAAAATTAGCTATTTACCTGATCCAGTATCAAAAAAATATCAAGAAATAGACAATAAAGTTTTAAGAAAAAAATATCAAATTAGTCAAGAGAAAGTTATTTTTCTTTTATTTGGTTCATTGAGTGAAAGAAAAGGAATGAATCAACTTTTAAAGTCTATTTTGTTACTATCGGATCAAGAATGTCAACAAATTTGTTTAATTTTAGCAGGAAAAATTAATAATTTAGAAACACAAAATGTAGAGTTATTACAAGAAAGAATTAACTATGTCCAAGATAAAAAACCGATACAATTGATTCAGGATAATCAGTTTATTCCCGATGCAAAACTGTCTGAATATTTTCAATTAACAGATATTGTGTTAATAACTTATCCTCGTCATGTAGGAATGAGTGGGGTTTTATTATTAGCATCTGCTTATGAGAAACCCGTTTTAGCTTCCAATTATGGTTTAGTGGGTAAACTGGTTAATAATCATCATCTAGGGATTACCATAAACGCAACTAACCCCGAAGAAATTGCAAATGGAATTAAAAACTATCTAAACAACAGCAAAACCATTAATTTTGAGACAATTTCAGCGCAACAATTTTCTCAAGAACATTCACCTGAAAAATTTAGTAATATTCTTCTTCAGAATTAAATAATGGATAATTCATAGTTGACGTTTCTTGATTTTTAACTGATATTTAATGCTTTCTAAATTTCTCCTTTTTTCTTGATTTTTTATTTTCTCTTTCTCTTGACTCTTAAAAGGAAATTTATACACAAAATATTCTATATCTTTCTGGAACTTTTTTCCAATTAAATTGATTAAATCTGGAGTATAATGCTCAAAATATGATTGGGAAGTAATCGGGTTTTTATTAATAAAAGGTAAGGGTCTTTGAGGGAGATTAAGATGATAACAAATTTTCTGAAAATCCAAGTTTATATTTTCAAATCTGCCTATAAAATCGACAATAACTTTGTCTAAATTTGGAGAAATTAAATAATCTTTTTGACAAGGTTGTGGATCATTATCTAAAACATTATAAACATACTCAGAAAAACATTTACACTGACTTACTTTAGAGTAACTAGGATGAAAAGGCGCACGCAATATATAATTATATAAAGAAAATTGATGCTCCCACGGATTTCTAACAAAGGCAAATTTGAACATTTTATTATATTGAATCTCTCCCAGTTTATCTTGAATCATTTGCGCTGTAGCATGACTAGGAAACTTCTGAGATAGAGTTTTTTCTTCTTCCGTGAGGTACTCGTTTAGATATTGCGTAATACTAGATCCTGCAGTTTTGGGAATATGAATAAAAATAAAATTATGTTTAAAAGAAATTTGCATAAAATCAAAAAGATAAGCTTAGTTAACTGTTTCTTCGCTGTCTTAATTTCTGTTTGACTAACTCAAGGGTAAATTCTTTACGCCATAAACCACTCCAATGATGAATTGCATAGGTTTCTGGAGATATTTGTTGACGAAAATCTTTATTTTTTAAATAATCTTGCCGTGACGCTTTTATGGTAAGAGGATAAAAATAATTGCTAGGTAAAATCGTCATTGTTTCTGGGTGTGGATAACTATTATAAGCACGAGTAACTAAATACACAGAAACAGCA
This sequence comes from Crocosphaera sp., assembly GCF_030064895.1. GTDB lineage: Bacteria > Cyanobacteriota > Cyanobacteriia > Cyanobacteriales > Microcystaceae > Crocosphaera. Next base: position 7,933 of record NZ_JASJEB010000063.1, read on the forward strand.
TCTAAAACGTCAGGAGATTCTTGATATTTAAGCAAATAATCAAACAAATGTTTCCAGAAAGGATGGAGAGGTTGAGAAGCAATTAAAGCATCACAAACTAGCTTATCAAAACCCCGACTAAGACTCCCCGGTGTCTCAAGATGATCAGGGGGTTCTAAACCAAATACCAGTTGTTTATCAGCTAATAATTGATCAAAATTTTGTAAACATTCAAAATCGAGATCAACATATAATCCACCATAATGATACATAATAAAATGCCGAACAGCATTGGCCTTTTTAATACCTCGATCATAATTATCATAAATGGGTAAAAACCATGAATAATGTTCTGCAATTAAATTACGGTTATCTTCATCTGTCCAGAAACGATACTCCCAGTCTGGATGATGTTCCTTCCATGTTTGTTGTAAACTATAAAACTCGGAGGGAATATCAGGGGTTTTCCATGTTTGGTGAATAATTTTAGGAATAGTAGAAGTTTGATTCATGATGATTATCTAATTATTGATTATTTTTTGTGGCTTAATTTTTTGACAAGATAGTTAGGAGCTTTTTTAATTACTTCATAACGGTTTGACTCGATTATTTCTTCCATTAATTTACACACTTCAGAGTCTGACTTATCTGAAGAATCATCAAACAAAATAAAGCCATCAATTTCCAAATAACGATCTACATTTTCAAAATCACGAGCAGCATAATCATAACTATGATTGCCATCAATATAAGCAAAACTAATCGATTCTCCTAATTTAATTGAACGTTCAAAAATATCTTGAACAACTTCCCCTTTTTCCCAATATTTAAAAAATGTATCTGAATTAGATTCAATAGCATAGGGAAGATCGTGTTTACTAAAAAATAAGACATTTCGTATAAAGTTTTCCTTGATATAATTACTATAATCCTGACAAGTAAGATAGGGATGATCAGCAATTTTTTCTTCAGGATGTCCAGCATTAAAGTCCCAAGGATCGCTACAAATCACCTTATTTTCTTGTTTATATTTGGATTTTAAATAGATAATTAAATTAGTCGATAAACCTGAAAATGAGCCAATTTCAACAATTGGTGAATCACTAGGTAAATGGGAAATAGCATAATCAAAACACCAAATATTACCTATTAGTAACATTCCTGCGTTTCCTGCTCTTAGTTTTTCGATAAAATCATCTGAATTAAGAACTTTTTTCTTAATTAATTCTTGAATTGTTGTTCTTTGATGAGGTTTCATTTTAATAATATCAGGTAGAATTAAATGATTAGGCAGAAAGAAGTTTTAAAATAGTCTCAGGAATTTGCTCCATTTTTGTTCCTAAAGCTAATTGATAACAGGGAACTTTTTGAACTAATTTAGACATAAAATTTAAAGCATTTTGGTTAGCTCCTGGTAACTGGAAAATGGTACTAATAGAAAGAGCAATTAAAGCTTTCCCTGCCGAAATAGGTATAAGGTGAGTGTCTGGTTTTCCCGTTACATAGGGAATTAAAATTGCTTTTAAAGGAAACTCATTAATCACTTTTTCAGGAAAATGTTCATGAACAAATAATAAAGCTTTTTCCGTATCTAAGCGATCGCTATTACGAATTTTAGAGGCTAATTGAGGAAATCTCACTAAATCTTCTTTTCCTTTTAATTTAGCAGTATTATATAAACTGTAAACATGAGGCTGAGGATTTAGCTGTACCAGGGAATAATCGTCACTAGCGTAGGATAAACCAGAATTTAAGCAGGTTAAAGCCGTTGTCGATTTTCCACTTCCCCCTTTTCCTGCCATTAATACCCCACCTTCTTTGGTTCCTACTGCACCTGCGTGAACGTATTGTAACTGACGCTGACTTAGCCACCAATGAAGAATAACCCTCAAACTAGCCCCCATTTCATAATAAGGAGTCTCTTGAGCATCTTCTACCCAATAATAAGCCACATTTTGGGCTAAATCGAGAACACTTAAACGATTAGGATAGGGATAAAAAGCTGTTTTGAGGAAATCACCGCTATAATTATCTATTTCACCCCGTTTATCCTCATATTTCCACCATTTACTACCCAAAAGTGTGACTAAACTAGATAAAAGTAAGGGTAGAGAAGTGTCAGTGGAAATGCTATCCCATAAATGAATGGTTAAATCAGGATTTTGGGTTTCCTCCGTCATTAAATGGGCAATAGAGGGCTTTACAAAAGGAATCAGGACATTTCCAGCAAATTTTAAGCAGATTTTATATTGTCCAATTTCTATGTAGCAGGAGTGACTTCCTGATACTGCTTGTTCGGCCCTTTGAAACCCTTGGGATACTAGATTTAAGTATGCTAAACGATCCTTGTTATCAGTTGTCAAATTTACTTCACGCTGAATCATCGAAAAAAATGGGTTTGAAACCCCGTATTAGAATGACGGCTTTACATTTCAGTGGCTTTAGGTTTCACATTTGAGATAGCCACTAAAACCTCAAATTGTGAGTGAAACTCCCAGCATAGAATCTATTTTAGTTGTGCGCCAAAGTGTAAAAACTGCTATAGTTTAGACGGGAGTATTTTATAATATCATAATGCGGTCATTTTTCAATAATTTCACTCAAATTTTCCGTAGTGATTTGGAACCTAAATCACCAGAATTTAAACAGTTATTTCCTAAAAATGTAAAGATTGAGAGGGTCGCTCAAGGATTTGAATTTACCGAAGGTCCCATTTGGTTAAAGGAAGAAAGCTGTTTACTATTTAGTGACATTCCAGCCAATAAAATTTATCAGTTAACTACCGATGGTAAGGTGAAGATTTTTAGAGAGCCTAGCAATAAATCCAACGGTTTAACGAGAGATCTTCAAGGAAGATTAATTGCCTGTGAACATGAAACAAGAAGAGTAACTAGAACCGAAACCGATGGCTCGATTACTATCATAGCGAATCAATTTGAAGGTAAAAAATTGAATAGTCCTAATGACGTTGTTGTGCGTAGTGATGGTTTGATTTACTTTACTGATCCTCCCTACGGTATTTCATTAGAACAACAAGAACAACCACATCAAGGAGTGTATTGCTGGTCTCCTAATACTAATAATATAACTTTGGTAGCAAAAGATTTTCAACGACCCAATGGTTTAGCCTTTTCAAAAGATGAAAGTTTACTATATATTGATGATTCAGAATGCCATCATTTACGAGTTTTTCGGGTAGAAGAAAACGGTTTATTAAGTGAGCATAAAACTGCCTATAATTTGAAAATAAATCAGCCCGGCTGTCCAGATGGCATGAAAGTTGATCAAGAAGATAATATATATTGTACTGGTGCAGGAGGGATTTGGGTGTTTAATGCTCAAGGGGATCATTTAGGATGGATTAAGCTACCAGAAATACCAGCTAATTGTGCTTGGGGAGATGCTGATTGGCAAAGTTTATATATTACGGCTCGTACCTCGGTTTACAAAATACGAGTTAATATACCAGGAATTAGTCTATGAATTTAACAGAAAGCTTAATTGCGTTAATAAACTTTTTGATTGATTTTTTGTAATCTTTTGTAAGATTTAAAAGCTTTTTTGCTGGAATTATAAATTGATTCATAAAAAAGCGAGAAGCAGCAGAAGGTATTTTTACAGACTCAGGATCAAGGTTCAGTCTAATTAAATGTTGTCGAACTGTTTCTCTTAGATTATCTTGAGGATAAAAACCCAATATTTTTCGAGTTAATCTCAAATTATAGTAATCTTTTGCGCCTTGAGAGAATCCATTAACAACAGCAAAACTGATATCTTCCACTGAAACACAAGCCTGAAATAATCTTTTACAGTCTTCAACACTAATTAATGCTTGAGAACCTCGTTCAATCTGTTCTGAGTTAGTAGGGATTCTAGGATACCATCCTAAACGGATACAAATAACAGAAATATTGTGGTTAGTGGCATATACTTGACCTAAATTTTCTCCGTAGAGTTTACTTACTGCATAATGAGTCTTTGGCCAATTATGAAACTTAGGATGTAAAGGTTGAGAAGGTTTTTTAAGTCCCTTGTCATATCCTCCATAAGTCATCATTGAACTGGCAAAAATGATCTTTTTAATATTTTTACTTTTAGCTACTTCAAAAATATTTAAAGTTCCTTGAATATTATTTTTTAAGATTACCATAGGATGATCTTCTTGAGGAATCGCTGCTAAATGAATTAAGATATCCGCAGGTGGTAATTTTTGCTTAAGCATTTGCTCATCAGAAATGTCGATAATTTCCACAGGAAACCGAGGATGAGGCTGTTGATCGAACAAAATCAGTTGATACTTTTCTCTCAAAACCTCCACTACTGCTTCTCCTACCGTCCCTGAAGCACCAGTAATAATAATTTTTTTCATTTTTTGGTTCAGTGCCAAATTGTACAAACCATGCTATCATTTAACGTCTACTTAAGCAAAAATTAATATACAGGAGTAAAAATGTCAGAACGCTATCAAATCAATAGTCCTAATGTTGTCCATGAAACGTTAGATGGAGAGGTCGTTATCATCCATCTTGAACAGGGGACTTACTATAGTTTTTTAAAGAGTGGTATTGATATTTGGAGTGGTATTGAAAGAGAGCTTTCTGTTGATCAACTAACAGAAGAACTTTGCCAGAAATATGAAGGTGAGTCTTCAACCATTCGGTTAGCAATTGAGCAATTTCTTACTCGTCTTAAAGAAGAAGATTTGATCACGGTTAGTAATCTAAAAACATTAAAAGAAACTACCACTCTAGAACAAGCAAAAAGCAACGAAAAAACCATTTTTGAAGAACCACTTTTAGAAGTGTATACTGATATGCAAGACTTGTTATTATTAGATCCAATTCATGAAGTAAGCGACGAAGGTTGGCCAAATGCTAAAATGGATGATGTTGCTTAATTATTAATAGTAATTTGAGTCGAAAGGCTTGAGTAAGTCAAGCCTTTTTACAAAGATAAGAAATTTTTTTCAAACATCATCCTCTGTTCATGTCACTAACTAATATCACCTCTTTAGAAGAAGATCGGGTTAATTATTTTAAACTGGTCTATGGTGTTTTTTTACAGGCTATATCAAAGACGAAACTGATTAAATATTATATTCAATTTGATTGTTTTGTTATTTGCCTCCAATTTGCAGGAGATAGATTATTTCAGCAAATGACCCCTGCATTTGCCCATTTAAAAACTAAATCTGTGAGTCATCCCCACTTTACAATATGTCTATGGGATGATGTAAGTACAGCAACAACTTTACCTATTTTAATTAGGGATCTTTTAGAACTACTTCATCAAAAAACATGGGATTTCGTTGCCCCAAGAGGTGAAATTAGGAACTACCACGATGAGCGAATTTACAGTGGAATTCATTTTAATCCTGATAATTTAAACTTACTAGATCAACAAGAAAGTTTAGGACTTTTTTGGATAGAAGATGCTAATAAGTTACCTTATTATGAACAAGGATCTCCCCTGAGAATGCTCTTAGCATGGTGGCTGCAAAAACATCGTTATCAATATGTTCATGCAGGGGCTATTGGCAAAAATGAGCAAGGTATTTTAATGCTAGGAAAAGGAGGAAGTGGTAAATCAACCACTACCTTATCTTGTTTGCAAGACTCTTTTTCTTATGCAAGTGATGATTACTGTGCTGTTAGCTTAGAGCCTATCCCCACGGTTCATAGTTTATATAATACTGCTAAATTAAGACAATTAGAAGAGCTACAAAAATTCTATAAACTGCACAATAAATCCAACCTTTTAGACATTATAGAAGCTGAAAAATCTGTTGTTTTTTTATCTAATTTATTTGCTGAAAAAATAGTAAAAAAATTTACTTTAAAAGCAACTCTTCTCCTATCTATTAGTCATCACCAAAATGCTAAACTGCAAAAAATTAGTCCAGCTAAAGCTTTGAAAAATTTTGCACCTTCTAGTATTTTACAAGTTCCCTATGCTAATCAAGATTCACTCACTTTGTTATCTAAATTACTGAAGAAAATACCCTGTTATGAATTAGAATTGAGCCAAGATTTTCAAGAAAATGTTAAACTGATTGACCAATTATTTAATGACGAAATATCATGAATGCCTCCCAAGTTAATACGATTTTTAACTATTTAAGAGAAACATTACACTTAGGAAAAGCTTTAGGGCTAATCTGGAAAAGTTCACCACGTTGGACTCTCGCTCGGGGCTTACTGATTTTTGTACAAGAGGGTTTACCTTTAATTGTTATTTATCTCAACAAAATCTTGATAGATGTCATTAGTAAACAAATAAAAACTGGACAAGAAAACATCGATTATCAGTCTTTCTTAACACCTATTATTGCTATTATATTTGTTTCTTTATTAATCACTTTATTTAACTCTTTAGGGAATATAATCAAAAAATTTCAATCTAAGTTAGTAATTGAATATGTTAATGATATTTTACACTCAAAAGCGATAGAAATGGATCTGGAATATTACGAAGATCCAGAATATTATAATATGTTAGCCCGCGCCACCAAACAATCAGCCTCTCGTTGTAATAGTTTAATTGAGCGTTTAGTTGAATCAAGTCGAAATTTATTAGGTTTAACTACCATTGGTGGAATACTTGTCCTTTTTGATTGGCGACTTCCTTTGCTCATTCTAATTACAGTAATTCCCCGAATCTATATCCGCTTTAAAATGACAAAAAAGGTTTATGAGTGGGAGCAAAAACGAACAGGTACTCAAAGATTAGCTAACTACTATGGTAGATTAATGACTAATGATAGTTATGTGAAAGAAATTCGTATTTTTGATTTAGGTCATTTGTTCAAAGAACGATTCTTAAAATTAAAAAAACGTCTGATTAGAGAAGAACTTAATATTAGTTTAGAATGGGCTAAAATTAATGTTTTTACTGAAAGTGTTTCAGTTTTAGTAATTTGGGGAGTTTATGGTTTTATTGCTTATCAAGCGTTTCAAGGAAAACTAACATTGGGAGATTTGGTGATGTATCATCAATTTTTCCAGAGAGCTTATGGTTCACTTTGGAAAATTTTTGGCAGTTTAAGCGGATTATATGAGGATAATTTATACTTAAATAATTTTTATGAATTCCTCTCTCTTCAGCCTAAAATGAAAGAACCTCTTAATCCTTGTCAAATTCCCAAGCAAATACAAAAAGGCTTTAACTTTCACAATGTATCTTTTCAGTATCCCCATAGTTATCGGTCTGCTCTTAAAGAGATTAACTTACAAATTCGTCCGGGGGAAGTGATTGCTTTAGTCGGAGAAAATGGTTCAGGAAAAACCACTTTAATTAAATTACTTTGTCGTCTCTATGACCCAACTAAAGGAAAAATTACCTTGGATGGAGTTGATTTAAAGGATTTTTCTGTGAGAGAATTACGTCGTCAATTTAGCGTCATCTTTCAAGATTATGTCAAATACCACCTCAGTGTTAAGGAAAATATTTGGTTTGGTAACATTGACTATTCTCTTGATAATCCTAAAATTAATGAAGTTGCCCGTTATTCAGGAATTGATGAAGTGATTCAAAAATTTCCTCAAAAATATGAAACAATCTTGGGTAAACAATTACAAAAAGGAGAAGAATTAAGTATTGGACAATGGCAAAAATTAGTGATTGCAAGAGCTTGTCTTAGAGATTCACAACTGATTATTTTAGATGAACCTACCAGTGCTTTAGACCCTAAAGCAGAAGCTCAAATATTTCAAAAATTTCGTGAACTTTTACAAGGACGTTCTGCTATTTTGATTACTCATCGATTATCAACGGTGAAGATGGCAGATTATATTTATGTTTTAAAAGACGGTAATTTAATAGAAGAAGGAACCCATAAAAGTTTAATAGCTGATTCTGGTTATTATGCTCATCTTTTTGAAACTCAAGCCAAAAATTATCGGGAATAATTATAATGAATCTCCCGTTTTCCAAACGGGAGAGCAACACAGTTTTGATTAACGAACCACAAGGATTAAAGTAGCAATCAATAAAGCAACTGAGGCAGCCGGAACCATTAAAATTACTTTTCGATAGACAGAAGCACTACTGTCTATTATAGCACTACGCATTTTAGTTAGGACATTGATAAACCTTAAAATCCTTTTCTGGCCTACTTTTGCCTTTTGCCTTTTGCCTTTTGACTTTCGCGTAGCGGTATAGCACTACGAGCAGTACCATCAGGCATTAAAACTATTTTTCAATACTACGCAGGTTTTACTGCTAAATATTCCTTATATGGGGGAATCCATCCCCCCATACTCCCTGGGTACAGTTTTCGACGATAACTGGTCACTGTTCACTGTTCTATCACTTCAAACTCTACCTCTTCAAGAGACAATAAAATTGATTCAGGACGATAATTCAACGGATTTTGCTCTAATCTGACCAACCACCGTCCTTTCTTTTCTTTTGCTTCGATAAGTCCTTCAAAACCTCTAGCATAGTCAGGGTAAATAATACGCACGACCATTCCAATGCAGATGGTAACCATATTTTTCTCCATAATATAAAAACGTCAAGTTAAGATTAACTTTAAGTTAAGTCTAAATTAAAAAAAGATATTGTACAACAAAATTATTGATAAAGTTTATCAAAAAAACGGACAGTTATGCACAATTGACTACCAAGGGTATAATTTGTCAAGAATTCGTAATCAAAATTATTTTTATGTTGATCTCAAACAAGTATAAATTTATTTTTATCCATATTCACAAAACCGGGGGAACCAGTATAAAATCTGCTCTGCGATCGCGGATACCTCTTACCGATGTTTTAATAAGTCACCTTTTTTCTGGTAATACTAGAGCTAAAGATGTCGTGTATAATTATCAATTAATGCAAAAAAGTTATAATGTCAAAAAAACACATTCTTTTCAAGCTGTAAATAAATTACAAGAAAAAGTTAAGAGTAATTTCTTCTCCCGTCCTTTTTCTCTAGATAACTATTTTAAATTTGCTTTTGTCCGTAATCCTTGGACTCATCAAGCGTCACTTTATCATCATATTCTTAGGGATACTAAGCATTTTCAACATGAAGCAGTTAGCAAAGCAGGCAATTTTGAAAACTATATTGACTGGTTAGTTCATGACTCAAATCAGACTCAACAAAAGGAGTTTATCACTGATTATAATGGTGAAGTAATTATTGATTTTGTTGGTCGTTTTGAGAACATAGAAGTTGATTTTCAGACTATTTGTAAAACCCTAAACTTAGATATAAAACTTCCTCATGTTAATCGCAATCCCCATGCTAAAAAAGATTATAGAGATTATTATACAAAAGAAACTCAGAAGATGTTGTATGATTATTTTCGAGAAGATATAGAATTTTTTGGCTATTCTTTCCCTGAAAAATCTTGATTTTAATTATTATTTATTATTTACTTTTAAAGTATTTATTTAAAAGCATTTGAGCAAAATTTTCGGGGGAATGCTCCTCTACTAACTGCTGCATTTTATGATAATTACACAAAGATTCAGGTGCAGTTTTTAAGCAGTGTTGTAAAGCCTCAGCAATAGCTTTTGGAACGACTGCATCCACTGTTAATCCTAATTGATAGCGACGGGTTATTTCTCCCATTAAACCAAAGTTAGAACTTAATACCGGTTTACCTGAGATCGCTGCTAAAAAGAGAATTCCACTCATTCCTGCATGACGAGGATAAGCTGTTAAGATTACATCTGCTAGTTTAAAGTAACTGAGGACTTCTTGATCAGGGATAAACTCATATTTCTCAATAATTTGAACAGGTTTTTGTTCTCGTACTAAATTGACTCGTGACTTTAATAAATTAATGTCTGTATTAGGTTCAGCTTGTCCCACTACTAAGAGACAAATTTGTTGACAAAGTTCAGGAGATAACAAGAGAATTGCTTGCAGAATTTCATAAATTCCTTTGCGTTTGCCCAGAGAACCAAATAAAAGAAAAACTTGACGCTCAGTATCTATATTTAAGTGAGTAATAGTAGATACTTCTGACTTTTGTTTACGAACTAGATCTGGCAAAAAAACAACTTTATCAGTCTTATTTTGCCGATTCATTTCCTCAGTTGCAAAGGGATCTAAACAAAATAAAGTGTCTAATTGAGCATGACGTAAAAAGCGGGCAATAATCAGTTTCTGTTGCAGATAATAAGCTTGACGAATTTTATCAGGTGGATGTTCTGGAAACTTGGGATAATGAAACTGAGGAGTAAAATAAATACCCGAAAAAGGACAAGGAAAATCAGCCTTTGCTGCATTCAATAAGCGACCATCATCTAAATAAAGAATGATGGCATGATCTACATTTAAAACCTCAGCATAGTGGCGAAATAGATCAAATTCAATTTCAAAACCAGAATTAGATTTTTGAGACTGTAATAAATCAAAAAACTTCACTCCTAGCTTAGATTTTGCTGTATCAAATTGTTCCTGTTCTGTCTCAGTAATAGCTATGCAGTTGACTTGTGCTTTTTTAGCTAATTCCACCACATCCGAGTGTCTCTGGAAAAAGTGCCGAGATACCACTATTTCTAACTCAAAATCCCAAGACTGCTGATTAAAATACTCGATAATACAGCGAAGATAACTGGGATGATGTCCATAGCTTCCTAAGTCAAAAAGTAATTGTTTTTCCGGCATTTTAGAACAGAAAATAGAAAAAGATAACAATAAAATATAAGTACCTGGACAAAAATAAACGTTACAGTTGAGAAGAGGCAGGAGGCAGGAGGCAGGAGGCAGAAGTAAGGCTAAAGCTATGTTTACATAAGTTAATACAGTGCTGTTTACTTATGTCAGACTACTTATAATTAGTCGGTGATATTTTTCAGGTACAATAACAACACCATGAGCCAAGCCACTTTTTTGTTACTAACACCTGATTTTAAACCGTTAACAGGTGGAATTGCCGAGTATTTACATCAACTTTGGCAAAACATTGCCCAGAGTTATCCTGCTATGGTGATCTCTTCCGTTCCCGTATCAGAGACTTGGGAACATGATTATACACTACAGGTTATTCCTTCGGACTCGACACCCAGAAACCCAAGCTTAGAAATGCTGCGGATTAAAAAACGAACAGCCTTTTTAAAAGGGATGATAGCTGAATTATCGGATAATTTGCAAGTTTTTATCGGTGTTTGGAACGTTGAAACCCATTTTTGGTGCGAACTCTTGCAAAATTTGGAAATTCCTTACTCCGTTTTTGCTTATGGTTTAGAGTTGTTTTCTCCCGTTTATAACCGCTTCCAAAACTGGCGAGAAAAGGACTTAAAACAAGCTAAGGCTATTTATGGGGTGAGTTTACCCACTTGTCAATTAGTGGAAACCATTGTTGGCGAAGAAACCCCTGTTCATGTTGCTTATCCTGGGGTTAATGCCATCTCTAATTATGAAGCTATAATCTCCTTAGCTAAGGATCTCAGAGAACAGTTTCATTTACAAGATCAGTTGGTTTTATTAACGGTAGCAAGGCTAATTCCTCGTAAGGGTGTTGATTTTGTCTTAAAAAGTTTGCCAAAATTATTAGCTGAATTTCCCCATGTTCATTACTTTATCATTGGTTCCGGAAAGGAAAAAGAGGCTTTACAAAAGCTGACTCAATCGCTACAACTTAATCAAGTCTATTTTATGGGTCAGGTGGATGAGTTGACAAAACAGGCATTTTATGAACTGTGTGACTTATTTGTGATGCCCAACCGAACATTAGCACAGACGGACTGGGAAGGCTTTGGCATAGTTTTCCTTGAAGCTGCCTTAGCAGGGAAACCCTCCATTGGTGGGGATAATGGAGGGGTTAAGGATGCAGTGATGGCAGACGTGACAGGGTTATTGGTGGACACCAGCGAAGCAGAACCCACCTATCAAGCTATTCGTCAACTTTTACTGGATCAACCCCTACGCTTAAAAATGGGACAGGCGGCCTTAGAACGAGTACAACAAGACTTTACTTGGGAGGCGATCGCACCTCGTTTTCTCGAACAACATCTAATTTTGCCGTAAACTGCTTATGACCCGTTGCTGATAACCTCTTAATCCCTGATGCTCGGGATGGCGTTTGAGGGCTTGTTGAAGGGCAATAAGGGCGTAGGTTTTGCGGTTCATCTCTAACAACCGATCTATGACATTTAGTAAGGTATCTGGGTCAGGTTGACCTATACTCCAAGCAAAATGACGGTCAACATAGTTTTGATCCACTGCCACTGTTTCAGGATGATGCAAGGGGAACTCTAAGGAATAATTCTGCTGAGTCATCTGTAAAATAGAATTGGTTTTCGTGTGTAACGCCTTTTCCCCTACTCCGGAGTGAGTTACTAAATTCATCGCCGGAATAATAGATAGTCCACCCTTAGCTAACTGCGCTAATGACCATTGATAGTCCCAAGTATCCAAACGGTTTAGGGTTTGTTGACAGCGCAAAGCGAAATAATCAACTTGTTGAGTATCACCTAGTAATTGAGCGATCGCATCTCTAATCCTTTGCTCTTGCCATTGGCGCATCTCATAATCATAATATTGCCATGATCGCTGCCAACTGCCCCAACCCCAACTACTCCCATAGTAAGAAAAATGATAACTTTGTTCTGAGCAACGCCAACGACTTAAACGGTTATGACCACAAATTTGAGTAACTCGTTGATCATCAGCATAATGATCCAGCAACACTTCACAAAAGCGGAAAAAACTGGGATCGGGTAAACAATCATCTTCCAAAAAAATAGCTCTAGGAACTTGAGAGAACACCCAACTGACTCCAGAAGCAATGCGCCTACCACATCCTAAGTTTTCCTCAGCATAGTTGCGAATTACGTCACATTCCCAATCAATGTTTTCAACCATCGCCTGAGTTGCAGCACATTGGGCTTGATCTTCGGGATGGTTAGGGCGACAACCATCAGCAATAATGAATAAAATAGGGGGTTTTACCCTGCGAATTACCTCAAAGACTTGCTTAGTGGCTTCTGGTCGGTTAAAAATAAACAAAGCAACGGGAGTCTGTAGTTGCCACATTGTATTTATATCTGGTTAAGTTTAAACATGGCCAAACCTTTTGTCAGCGTTCTTGTTACGGTTAGAAATGGGGAGCGTTATCTGTCCCAAGCCTTAGAAAGTATCATGGCGCAAACCTATGACCATTATGAAATCATTCTAGTCGATGGTCAGTCAGAAGATAAAACGGCAGCGATCGCAAAATCCTATCCTCTCCGTTACCTTCAACAAGAAAGCCTTGGACTTGCCCCAGGTCGTAATACAGGAATATTAGCTGCTCAAGGTGAACTGATCGCTTTTTTGGACCACGATGATCTCTGGAGTCCTCAAAAGCTAGAAACTCAAGTGAAATATCTAGAAAATTCCGATTTTCAAGGAAGCGTTGCCCAACTACAATTTTTCTTAGAAGCTAGTTATTCTCTTCGCCCTGGTTTTAAACAGGAGTCCCTCGAGCAACCGCAAGTTGGCTACACTCCTGGAACTTTAATGGTAAGACGGGAAATCTTCCAAACAGTGGGCTTATTTGATCCACAATATGATATCGGTTGTGATGCAGACTGGTTTGCCCGACTGAAAGATAGTAACATTGCCATAAAAATCCTTGATGACGTTCTTCTCCGTAAACGTCTCCACCATACTAACCTCTCTAATAACGTCAGAGTGAGTAAGCAGGAGTTATTTCAAGTGGTTCGGGCTTCTATTGAACGTCAGCGTAACCTTTGTTAGTGATGATTCGCATTCTCCACATTATTCCTCAACTTTCTGGTGCGGGTCCCACTCGTTCCTTATTAGCTGCGATTAAATATGCTCGTCAGCCTAACCTACCCCAACAGCATCGGGTGATTACCCTAGAATCTCAAGCCTATCCCATCGCCCTCATCTCAGCAAAACGTTTAGGAGTGACTGTCATCCGTCAACCTAACCCCTCTACCCTAAACGCAGAAATTGAGAATGCAGATATAGTGCAAGTTCATTTCTGGAACCATCCTCGACTATATGAGTTACTACAAAAAGATTTACCACCGAACCGTTTACTATTGTGGCTCAAAATTGTCGGCCACCAGCCTCCTCAGATTGTCAGCCCAGAGTTAGTAAAATTGGCGGATCTGCTGGTTCCTACCAGTCCTGAGACTCTTAAGCTTCCAGTTATGCGAAATTACGCCACCTCTGTTGTCCCAGGAATCGCTGATTTTGAACGACTACATCAGATATCTTTGTTACCCCATAGTGGTTTTAACGTTGGTTATATTGGGACGACTAACTTTAGTAAAATGCACCCTCAATATATATCGATGCACGCAGGGCTTAATATTCCTGACTTACAGGTAATTGTCTGTGGAGGCAAAAACCCAGAACTTGAACAACAAGCTCAAGAGTATGGCATCATTGAGAAGTTTCAGTTTCGGGGCTATGTCGAAAATATTAAAACTGTTTTAGCCCAACTAGATGTTTTTGGATATCCTCTTTGTGCTGAAACCTATGCTACCAGTGAAAAAAGTTTACAAGAGGCGATGTATGCAGGAATTCCGCCGGTTGTCTTTCCCTATGGAGGAGTCAAACATATTGTCGAAGATGGGAAAACAGGTTTACTGGTCAGCAGTTTAGAAGCATACCAAAAGGCTATTACTTACCTTTACAATCATCCCCAAGAAAGACAACGCTTAGGTAAAAATGCTCGTCAGTTTATCCAAAGCAACTTTTCTCCAGAAAAAGCAGTAACCCAGTTGGCGACACTTTATAATCAATTACTAACACAACCAAAGCATCAGCGAAAACTGTCAGGTTTTTCTGCTACTCCTGCCCAAAAATTTATTTTTAGTTTAGGAACAACAGCAGAAGAATTTGCTCAAAGCTATCAAGATGATAATCTAGATATTCTCTTAGCTGCGGATCAAAAAATTGCTTCTGCTTCTACCTTACTCGCTCAGGGAGAGGGCGGTGTGGTGCAATACCGCAACTATTATCCCAATGACTGTTTTTTAAGGTTTTGGTCTGGTTTAATTTTACACAAACAAGGGAAGAAACAAAGTGCGATCGCTGAATGGCAAGCTGCTATCAAACTGGGTTTTCCTCACCCTCGTATTCATGATTATCTTGCCCAAGCTGTTTAATTTTTCATTATTAATATGATTTCAAGTACAAATTTTTTCAATCATTTTCTTTCTTTAAAAATAAAAAAATCTCTTCCAGAAATTAGATTATTATTAGCAGGATGTTCTCCCAATTTTCCTGAATTACTGCATCAAAATAAACAAGAATTGTTGGTGAAAGATTTGAATTGGGAATTTTTACTTAATTTTGCCAATTATCATCAACTTAAGTATTTATTTTATCATAATTGTAAGTCAAATAATCTTGATATTATTCCATCTTCATTTTTATTAACTTTACAGAGAGATGTGAGGATTAATACTATTCGCAACTTAAAATTAACTCAAGAACTTAATAAGCTAATAAAAATCTTTAAAGAGGCCGATCTTGCCATTCTTCCCTATAAAGGAACTTTATTATCTGCTGCTTTATACCCGGACTTATCTGTGCGGTATTGCCATGATATCGATTTATTGGTCGCATCTGAAAAGTTTGAATCAGCTAGAAATATATTATTAAGTTTAGGTTATCAGTCAAAGTCTCAGTATAAATGGGAAGAAAGTTTTGTCCATCCCAGGACAGAAATAGAAGTGGATCTTCATCATCAACTAACACCTTCTTTTTTTGTTTATGACTTAAATTTTTCAGAACTTTGGCATCATAAAAAGTCGATTAAAGTTGCAGGAATAGAGTTAGATTCACTATCACCTGAAGATTTACTAACTGTACTATGTATTCAATTTACTAAGGATACATGGGAAAGACAGGGAAAGCTAATTAAAATATTTGATTTTGCTTATTTTTTGAGATCCTATTCTCATCTAGATTGGCAACAAGAATTCAGAAAACTCTCCTCTTTAGGATTGAAAAATCCTTTTCTCTTTTGTCGTCTAATGAGTCAGCAAGTATGTTTTTATGATCTCTCATTTGAAACTGCTTTTCCCTCAGTGATTTATCTTTATGCTTTAATGATTTATCAACATTTAATTCAATTTCCACCTCTAAAATCTGAACAAAAAAATATAGTAGAAAGATTGATTGATAAAATGATGTTTTAACTGCGTCTCCCCACACTTCCCACACTTCACACACTCCCCACACTTCCCACACTTCCCAAGAAACCGGCCGTAAGGTGAAAGGCTAAACTAATTTTTAACAATAGCACCAAAATCTGCTAAAACTCTTCCGTGATTACGGAGAACTCCTAACAAATTTAACCTATTCCGTTTTACATTTTGGTTTTCATCCATCACTAACACACTATTTTCTCCGTCGAAAAATTCACTAACTTTGGGAACAATATCCAGTAACCCTTCTGTTAATAACTGGTAGTTTCTCTCATCTTGTGCTTTAGTTGTTTTAGAAACTAAAGTAACTAAAGCATCAAATAATTCCTGTTCAGAAGACTTTTCAAATAACTCAGTACGCACCACTTTACCGGGATCTAATTCTGTATATTCTAAGTCTCCTTTCGCTGCTAAACGGGTTGAGCGATTGATTGTTTCATAGATTTTATCTAAGATGCCATTGTGACGAATTTCTTGTAAAAATTCTGCCCGTTCTTTGACATCTAAAACGTTTTGTAATGCCCTCTCTGTATAGTCAGCATCCGCTTCACCTGAAACGGCATTAACTAAGTCATAATCAATGTTGAAATCGTCTTGTAATAGGGTTTGTATTCGTTGGATAAAGAAGGTTTGTAATGCTTCTAGGGGAGACTGTTTATCACCATGATCTGCCATAAATGCTTGACAACCTTGTAATAATAATTGAGATAAATTAATGGGTAATTGAGCTTCCCAGGTAACCGCAATAATAGCATTAGCAGCGCGTCTTAGGGCAAAGGGATCACCTGAACCTTTCGGGATCATTCCTAAACCAAAAATACTAATTAAGGTATCTAAGCGATCGGCAATGCCTACTACTTGACCGGTTAAGGTTTTCGGCATGATATCATTAGCCCCACGGGGTAAATAATGCTCAAAAATACCTTGGGCAACTTGTTCTGATTCTCCACTAGCTAAGGCGTATTTTTGCCCCATTACTCCTTGTAATTCGGGGAATTCATAGACCATTTGCGTCACTAAATCAGCCTTACATAAAAGGGCTGTACTGTCAATTTCTTCTTGTTCTTTTTCACTAATTTCTAACTGTTCGGAAATTTGTTGCGCCATGTCCATGATGCGATCGACTTTGTAGCGCATGGTTCCTAATTCTTTTTGGAAGGTGACGTTTTCTAGTTGAGGTAAATAACTATCTAAGGGTTCGTCACAATCAGAGGTATAAAAGAATTGTGCATCGGCTAATCTAGCACGAATTACTCTTTCATTTCCTTGAGCTATAATATCTTTTTTATTGGGATCTCCATTAGCAATGGTGATGAAATTAGGGAGTAGTTCTTGGTCTGATTTTTTCACAGCAAAATATCGCTGATGTTTAACCATTACTGTGATAATGACTTCGGTGGGAAGGTTTAAAAATTCTGGATCAAACTTGCCAGTAACGGCAGTAGGATATTCTACTAAGTTAATAACTTCTGTTAATAAGTCTTCAGGAATATCCGCTTTTCCTGTTAATTGTTGGGAGATATTTTCTATGTCTTTTTCGATAATTTGCTGACGCTGTTTAGGGTCAACTTCTACGTAAGCAGATCGCAAGGTTTCTACATAGTCAGATGCTTGTGTAATAGTAACTGTATCTGGGTGTAAAATTCGATGACCCCTTGATAGGCGATCGCTAGTTATAGTGCTATCTCCGTTAACAATTTCTAGGGGTAATATTTCCTGATCACACAAGGCTACTAACCAACGAATGGGGCGAGAAAATCTTAATTCTCCATTGCCCCAACGCATGAAGCGTCTGCCTTCTAAGCTATTAATCCAAGTAGTAATTAATTCTTGTAAAATTTCTTTTGTTTGTCTTCCTTGAATCTTTTTTTCGATAAAAACAAAGTCCCCTTTATCGGTGGGACGAATTTCTAGATCATCAATATTTACTTCCTGTTTACGGGCAAAACCTTCTGCTGCTTTGGTGGGTTTTCCATCTTTAAATGCTGCTTTTGCAGGTGGACCTTTGATGATTTCTTCTCGATCTTTTTGTTTTTCTGGAAGTCCAGAAATTAATATTGCCAGTCTTCTGGGAGTACCATAAACTGCTAGGTTATCGGGGGTTAAAAAGTTTTCTTCTAAACTGTTAGGAATGATCTTTTGCCATTGAGCGATCGCTTCATCAATAAAATCTGCTGGTAATTCTTCTGTACCGACTTCCAATAAAAAGAACATATTGACTTCAATTTGCTAAGTTAAAATAGATTATGGAGACACATATCTTCTTATCATATCATTATTGGCTTTTCGGATCTATAAAATTTTTATTTTTAAGATATTTTTTACTTTTTTATTGATAGATTTTAATTAGTAGGATAGGATTAACCTATCCTGAATTGATACCTAAAAAACACCTAAAAGGACAGCAGTGGTAAACAACATAAACATTGCTAGGACAATCATAAAGATTGTGAAATAGGGTGCGTGGTTAATCTTTTCTAGGTATTCGTGCTTTTTGCGATCTTTTTCGCTTAAGGGCTTAAAATACATATCGTGCATGATATCACCTCTCTATTTTACTTATCTCAAGGTTGAAGATGACCTTTCTTTCTTCTTAAACTTGCCAGTAAATTAAGTCTGTTATTGCCTACTTTGAACGAGATTTAGATTCAATGTACACTGATTAATGATTAGACTCACAACTCAATTATTTTTGTGCTGAAATGTCATCAACTTATGACTTCATTTTAAACCCATAAACTTTAATTAGACGTTAATATTTGTTACAAAATTGTCTAAATATTAGTGAGTCACGGACATTGCTGTATCTAAATGTTTGATTAAAGTTGCTTCAGATAAAGGCCCTTTTAGATGACTCCAGGGTAATATTTGCTCTGTTTTCCAGTTATCATGAACATAATAATCTAACGGTGGTAATTGTCCTTTTAACTCCTTGAAAGCGCGTTTATAACTTCCTAATGAGTCCCCGTATGATCGGGTTAATTGTAACAATTTACTAAGACGGCGATCGCCTCTTGAAATTAATGCTTGAATTACAGACCAATTATAGCTTTCTGGGCGAAATTCTATGCCTTTTTTACCCAGTTGTTTCTCTAAATATTTGAGTCTTTTTTTTGCTATTTTATTTACTCCAAACCATTGAAAGGGAGTGTGAGATTTAGGGACAAAAGTGCTACAACCAAAGGTTAATCTTAATCCTGGGGCTGCTTTTTTTATTGCTTCTAACATGATAATAGTTTGTTCAATATCTTCTTCATTTTCTTCTGTAATTCCTACCATTCCATAGAGTTTTATGTTTTTTAATCCTCCATTTTTTGCGTTAATTGCTGCTTGAATTATTTCTTCATTTTCTAATTTTTTGTTAATAATTCTTCTGATTTTATCGGAACCACTTTCAACAGCAATAGTTACTGATTTTGTTTGGCGATCGCTTAATATTTTTGCTAATTTTTCGCTTAAAGTATTGGTCCTAACGGAAGCAATACTAACTCTAATATTTTCATATTTTGGTTGATAAAGATAATCTAATAATTCGTTAAATTCGGGATGTTGTGTAACAGATGCACCTAATAAACCGATTCTATTAGTTACTTGTAAACCTTTTTCAATCGCTGGTATTAAAGATGATTCTAAACTTGCAGTACGAAAGGGTAAAGTTAGATAACTTGCTAGACAAAAACGACACATTTCGGGACAACTTCTGACCACTTCTACCATGTAAATGTTTTCCCAAGCTGCTTTTTCTGTTACGACAGTAGAAGCGGATAAAATATTACCTTTATAGGTTTGTTTTTCAACAGTTGAAGGTATATTATCATCAATAGGTTTAATAGATGTTATATCACCGTCAGGACTGCTATAATTAACTTCATACAAACTGGGAACATAAATCCCTGGAATAGTGGCTAAATATTTTAATTTTGTTTCTCTGTCTTCGTATCTAACAGTTTTATAAGCATTGATAAAATCACTAATTAAATTTTCTCCATCTCCTAATAAAATGATGTCGAAAAAATCAGCGAAGGGTTCAGGGTTAGCGGTTAAAACAGGACCACCACCAAAGACTAGAGGATGATTATTATTGCGTTTACTTGCTAGAAAAGGAATAGTCAAAGATTCTAAAAGATTGAGAATATTAACATAATCTAATTCCCAAGAAAAAGAAAAACCTAATAATTCTGGTTTTTGGGGTAATGTTTCTTGAATATCCGTAAATAAGCGACTAACATTAACATCAGAACGAGTAGCAAAAGTTGCCCATATAAGTTGATAACCTAAGCTAGTAATTCCCACATTATAGTCATTAGGAAAGGCAAAGATTAAAGGAATAGCATCATTATCAGGAGAGACAGGATTAAATAATAATTTTTCTTGGCTAAAATCAGTCATTAGTTACTAAATTTTTTAGTTATTAAGTCTATGTTTAAATTAAGTAGGTGTGTGTCATTCAACATAAAAGTTAGTAGTCAAAATTTTATCCTTGATGCTGACTATATTTATTGTCCTAAAGGACTAACTACAAACTTACATTTTTGGGGTAGTCTATTATGAGTAGTTAAGGTTTAATTTTTGCCTCATTTTCTATTAGAGAAACTCATAAATAAATTAACCAATATTTGTAGCAGTCTTAATCTTTAAAGCTAAGGCAAATATTTTTGTACAACAGCCCAACCGCTTAAACTAACCATAGCAAAGCCAACAAATAAGATAATATTAGTCCCAATATGTAACCAGCGCATTCTCGGTTTTTCTGGACTAATTTGTGTAGCAACAGTAGCAGAAATTAAAACTAAAACAACAGTGAATAATCCAGCAATTAAATGAGGAGAATGACCCAAGCTACCGTAATGTCCTAAAGTTCCTACTAAACCAATCACTAATAATAGTAACACCAATGCCACCATAATCGCCCCAATGATATAATGGAGAGGGCGTAACCATAGAGGTAAAAAAGCTTCAGTATTTCGGCGATAAAACATCCATCCCCCGGATATTCCCAATAATAAATAGGCAAATAAAGATAAACCCATTGACCAAGCAGCTATTTTCCATAGCCATAAAAAAGATGGTAAATTCATAGTTGATGATTAATAGTTCTTTGCTGCTTCATGAAACCTAGACAAACCTAGACAGGCTTGTTGTTCAATTCCTGTTTCAACCAAGGGAGACGGCTCCTTCTTGTCCACAAGCGTTCACCGATAAGCCATCGGCATTGCTTGTCCAACTTTCGAGATTAATAGACGCATTGAGATCCCTGTCCATAACTTGACCACAATTTTGACAATGATATACCCTTTCAGATAAGGGCATATCTTGTATATTTCCACACACGGAACAAGTTTTTGAACTGGGAAACCACCTATCTACTATAGTTAGTAAAAAACCAAAACATTCTTGTTTATAACTCAACAATTCTCGAAAACGATATAATCCTAAATTAGATAAGGCATCTGATAATTTATGGTTAGCCATCATGCCTTTTAGGTTTAAGTCTTCTACGAGAATATGTTGATAAGTTTTAGCTAATAATGTAGTGGTTTTTTAAAGCTCTTTTCTTGATTATTTAGCTTTAATTCCCTTTTGATTGCGTACATATATGGCCATTGTTTCTGGACTGGTTCTATTATATCTCAATCCATGCTCTATTAAACTGACAATTTTTGTGGAGCAGAGGAAATATCCTAGACATTATGTACAGGTATGTCTAGAATTGTACAGGTTTTTGTCTTCTAGAAGAAACTCTTTTATTTCACCTCACGCGCTAACATTTTACCCGATAACTGATCACGGATAACTGATCACTCAAAAAAAAAGCCCCAATGGGGCAATCTCAGCTAGAATTTTTCAATCATGAATTGTCTTTATGTGACTTTTTAAACTAATGCAGCTTTTAAATCAGACAATGGAGAATTCTGTTTATCGTTTGTTTGTATAGTTTGCTTTTTATCAGTAGAAGGAGTAGCAGAAACAAATTCTTCCTCTATTTCGTCATCGTTTCCGTCACTTATAGCAAGGCGTTCACAAGGAATGGTATCTGAAATAATAGCACTAGCCATCATTCCTGTATGGACTTCTAGTTGCGCCTGGGGTAAAGCTTCAAACATAAGGCGTTGCCCCGGAAAAACAACTCGCTCAAAATACCAGTTTTCTATGTTGGTAATGCGAGCAACTTGGATTTGACTGGTGGCGTTTACATAACAGCAAAGTAGCACTTTTCTTTGCCCAGTGGGGACGGGATCAAGGATCTGAGCCATAATAATTGAGGCAATTTAGTTTCTGATTGTTCATTTCCTCTTTACCCTAACACTCAGTGATCCCCGTTAGCTGTAATCAATATTACAATCAATACTTTTTTTGCACACCTCTCAAGACTCCCACACTATTATGATATAATGTGAAGTCTGGTTTAAGGACGTTTTTTTCGAGTATTCTGACCTAAGCAAAAAGCCCTATTCACGGGGTTATTAGCCGATCAACTATTGAAAATATTGACGAGTTTGCTAGTAAAAAGCTCCCAAAAGTTAAGAGATATTACAAATTTTAAGTAATTTTAACCCTGAAATATAACTTTACAAAAACGGGGATCGCCCAACTTATAGGAGTTTGAGATTAGTTGTATCAATATTTCCGTTGGGTAAGTGTGAGGAGTATGGGAGAGTGTGAGGAAGATGTCACTCCATACCATACCTTATGTGACAAAAGTTGATATTATATAAAGAACATTGTAAATAAATATTACGGTTTCATTAATGTATTTATACTATACCCTTGGATTTATCGCTGTCGTCTTAGTCATAGGAATTCTTGTCTATCTTCTAACACCTCGCAGTTATGAATCATCTGATACAGTAGCAACTTCTTACGACGAATGGACTCAAGACGGGATTTTAGAATTTTATTGGGGAGAACACATTCACTTAGGTCACTACGGTTCACCACCAAGACGCAAAGATTTTTTAGAAGCAAAAGCTGATTTTGTTCACGAAATGGTCAAATGGGGTGGTTTAGACAAATTATCTCGTGGTACAACCGTTTTAGACGTTGGTTGTGGTATTGGCGGCAGTAGTCGTATCTTAGCCAAAGAATACGGCTTTCAGACAACAGGAGTTACCATTAGTCCCAAACAAGTACAACGGGCCACGGAATTAACCCCCGAAGATGTTACCGCTAAGTTCCAGGTAGATGATGCTTTAAATCTCTCTTTCCCAGATAACAGTTTTGATGTGGTTTGGTCTATTGAAGCTGGCCCCCATATGCCAGATAAAGCTAAATACGCTTCAGAAATGATGCGAGTCTTAAAACCTGGTGGTATTTTAGTAGTAGCAGACTGGAACCAAAGAGATGACCGTCAAAAACCCCTAAATTTCTGGGAAAAACCAGTTATGCGTCAACTCTTGGACCAATGGTCACACCCTTCATTTTCTAGTATCGAAGGCTTTTCCGAACAAATCGAAGCCACAGGATTAGTAGAAGGAAAAGTCATTACAGCAGACTGGACAAAAGAGACTCTTCCCTCTTGGTTAGAATCCATTTGGCAAGGAATTGTCCGCCCTCAAGGCTTTATTCAATTTGGTTTCTCTGGATTCATCAAATCTTTAAGAGAAGTTCCAACCATGTTATTGATGCGATTGGGATTTGGTGCCGGTTTGTGTCGTTTTGGAATGTTCCGCGCTATCAAGTCTCCTTCTGTTTCCCAGTCCACCCAGACTGCAACAAGCGAAACAGTAAACGTTTAAACAATTTAGTATCAATTAATCAACTAAAATAGAGTGAAAAGGACTAGGGACTGAATCAAGGTTTTTCAGTCCCTTTCCTTTAGCAAGTCTTGAAAAATATTGTCCTCAAGGAAGGGTAAAAGTATGACAATGTTTGGTTTTTTGGGTGGTACAATTATGTCCGTTGAGTCTGGTTATAAGGTTTTTCCTCATCCTAAATCCGATAAAATTTATACTCGATTAAGTGATGCTAAATGGTTTTTAGCCGTGAGATGGTGTGACACCCTTCCTACTCCGGCCGCTATTATTAATAACACTGGAGAATTGGCTTTTGTTAATCAATTTGTTTTGACTATGGGAGAAAAAAACTTTATTCCTCAATCAGATAGATTAAACATATTTACTCGATGTTTGTCTCTATTACCTAATGAAACAGTTAATTATGAATTACAAAATCAAAATCGTATTTTAGAAATACAAGGTTTAGAAATCGATGCTCGTTACGGTAAAGTTGCCTTAGTTAGGGAATTATCAATGGATAATTGATAATTGATAATTGATAATTGATAAACAAGATAATAGTTATGACATTCCCCCCTTCTCCCCGTCCCCCTGTCCCCCCGTCCAACTCTCAAGATAACTTTTCTAGAAAAGACGAAATCACAATAATTGGTGCCGGTATTGGTGGTTTAACTTTAGCTTCTGCTTTGGAAAAAAAAGAAATTCCTTTTCAACTATACGAACAAGCAGACTCTTTTGAAGCATTAGGATATGGTATTCAAGTTAGTCCTAATATCGTTAGAGTATTGTGGGAATTAGGTTTAGAAAAAGAGCTAGAAAATATATCTCATCGTTGTTTAGGTTTTGAGTTGCGATCGTTCAACTCAGACAAAATTTTAGCCAAATGGCAGCTTAATAATAAAATCCCCTATTATCAATGCAGAAGATCAGATTTGCATCAATTATTATTTGATTCTATTCAAGATAAAAATAGAATTCATTTCTCGCAGCGTTTAGAATCATACCAACAGGAAGATGACAAAATCTCTCTCTACTGGCAAAATTTGCAATGCACAACCACCACTGCATTAGTTGCGGCCGATGGGGTTCGTTCTCAGGTTAGGCGATCGCTTCTTGATGCAGTCGCTGATGGGGTAAAGCCTCAAAACAACCCTGAGCAAACTCAATACGCTGGTTACGCTGCTTACAGAGCAATTTTACCCTTTAAAGACAAATATCGTTCCTTTTGGGGCAAAGCTACTGTTTGGATGGGGGAAAATCATCACGTTGTCGTTTATCCTAATGGTAATCAAAACAATTCAACCCCTTGGCTTAATTTGGTGTTAGTGGTCAAAGATGCTAACTGGAACGAACAAGGTTGGAATATTCCCGCAGATAAACAAGCAGTTGCCCAAGAATTTGCCAATCAATCAGAGGAACTCAAAGAAATTTTAGAGGATATGATGGCAAGTCCCGAACCTTGCTTCAAATGGGGCTTATTTATTCATCAACCCCTCCCCTATTGGTCACAGGGTAAGGTAACTTTATTGGGGGATGCAGCACACCCAATGCTACCTTTTCAGGCCCAAGGTGCAGCTATGGCCATAGAAGATGCTTATGTTTTGGCTGAATATTTAGCTAGGGAAAAGGACATAGAAAAAGCTTTTCTTAACTATCAACAAACCCGTATTAAACGTGCGACAAAAGTGCAACAAGTCTCTAGAAATAATGCTGATATTTTCCACGCATCGGGAGTTAAAGCAATGATTAGAAACTTTGGTCTAGGTTTGATTTCGTCCACTTTTCCTAGTTTACTCAATCAAAAAACAGCTTGGATTTATGATTATGATTTATGTGTTAAATTAAATAAGCAATAATTTCTTGATTAGATAATTTAATTAAGCGATCGCCTTGACCATCTTTACCCCAAATTCTAATATTTTTTGCTACTATATTTAGGGTTTTATTTTGGTTAGTTAATAAGGTAACTTGTCTAGAATCTGAAGCTGCAATCATCCCTAATAAACTATCAGTTTTTTGGGTAAATTGTAAAGCTTGTGTTCCAATATCTCCTAGTTTGGTCATGCGTAAACCTGCAAGATTTAAGCGTTTACCATAGCCTAATTTAGACACCAATAAAATTGTCTTATTTTCATCGACGGTAACACAACTAATAATAGTTTCTCCGTAGCGTAATTTTAAGGCTTGATTTCCTTGAGCGTTGCGACCCATAATAGGAATAACTTCATCAATAACGGGGAAGCGTAACACTCGACCACTGGACATGGCGATCGCAACTTCTTCTCCTTCTTTTGTCAGAGAAATAAACTCTAA
The DNA here is from genome assembly GCF_030064895.1 of Crocosphaera sp. GTDB lineage: Bacteria > Cyanobacteriota > Cyanobacteriia > Cyanobacteriales > Microcystaceae > Crocosphaera. Next base: position 34,092 of record NZ_JASJEB010000063.1, read on the forward strand.
ATAATCATTATCTTTCAGTTTAATTAAGACTAAACCTCGATTGGTTAAACCGTCTAATTCTGATAATTGAAGTCGTTTAATTTTACCCTGATTTGTTAATAATAATAAATCTTGATTTTCCTTATTATCTGATGAGAAGAAAATAGATATAACTTTTTTGCTATCTCTTTGTGCGCTTTTTGGTAATAAACTCAGTAAAGGAATGGGTTGAATATCAATGGGAGGAACATCAGAAACATTTACAGGGTAAGCTTTTCCGATATCAGTAATCACAATAAACTGTTCTCTTTCTTGAATAGGTTGGCTGTAAGTTGCTAGATGATTATCAGGGATTTTATTATCAGGTGATCTCCAGCAAATTGTCCCTTGATATGTCATTTCTAAGATTGCATTCTTAGGGGGATTTTGGGGAGTAAACAAGCTAAAGGGTTGAGTTATTGTTTCTATTTCTTGGTTGGATTTTAAGTTGTTTTTATCTTTATTTTTACTCTGTTTTTGAGATTTTTTTGTTGTTTCTGATGTACTATTTTCTGCTGAATGTTTAACAATACGAGTGCGTCTTTTATCTCCATATTTACGTTTAAGCGATCGCAGTTCTTTCTTTAATACTTTTAAAAATTCGGGACGATTATTTAACAGAGTTTCTAACTCATTAATTCTGGCTTCTAACTGATCGTTTTCTGCCTGTATTTTTTGTCTTTCTAACCCGGTTAAACGACGCATCGGCATGGCTAAAATGCCATTAGCTTGCGCTTCACTCAAATTCAATTCTTGTTTAAATTGTACCTTAGCGGTAGTTCCATCAGCAGCATGGCGTAAAATATCAATTATACGATCTAAATCGTTGAGAGCAATTAATAATCCTTGCAAAAGATGTAACCTATTTTGACATTCTTGTAATTCATTATTGTATTGACGGGTTAAAGTTTCCTCTCGAAATTTGAGGAATTCTTCTAATAGTTGACGAAGGGATAATTGACAGGGTTGATTATCCACCAAAGCTAACATAATCGCCCCAAAATTTTGTTGGAGGGCTGTTTTTTTATACAATTGTTTGAGAACCGTTTTCGCCACCGCATCCCGTTTTAACTCAATTACCACGCGCATTCCCGTGCGATCGCTTTCGTCGCGAATATCAGCAATACCTTCTAATCTACCATCGTTGACTAAATCAGCAATTTTTTCGATCCAAGCGGACTTATTGACCTGATAGGGCAATTCTGTGACGATAATGGCGGTTCTTTCCTTACGGCGTTTTCTGCCCACATCCATGCGTTGAATGTCCACCACACCACGCACAGTAATACTACCTTTTCCGTGACGATACGCCTCTTCAATACCCTGAGTTTGCGTAATTTGGCCTCCTGTGGGAAAATCGGGGCCAGGAATAATTTTCCAGAGTTTTTCGTCGGATAACTCGGGATTATCGATTAAAGCGATCAACCCATCCACCACTTCCCCTAAGTTATGGGGGGGTATATTGGTGGCCATTCCCACTGCGATACCTGTACAACCATTGAGGAGTAAATTGGGTAATTGTGCTGGTAAAACAACGGGTTCTTGTTGAGAATTATCAAAATTACTACTAAAATCAACGATTGCCTCGCTAATCTCTGTCAACATCCCTTGATTGGCGATGGGAGAGAGTCGGGTTTCGGTGTAACGCATAGCGGCCGGAGGATCGTTATCTACCGATCCAAAGTTACCATGGCCGGCTAAGAGGGGATAACGACTAGAAAAATCTTGAACCATCCGTACTAGGGCATCATACACCGCTTGGTCCCCGTGGGGATGGTATTTACCCAACACATCCCCCACCACACGGGCGCATTTTCTAAAGGGGCGATCGGGGGTTAACCCTAGTTCGTGCATAGCGTAGAGAATACGACGGTGAACGGGTTTGAGGCCATCTCTAACATCAGGTAAGGCCCGTCCCACAATCACACTCATGGCATACTCAAGATAGGAACGCTGCATTTCTGCGTGTAACGCTGTGGGGATAATTTCACCGCTTCCTACGAGTCGTAACTGTTTTGCCATAAGTTTCCTTTCCTGTTGAATTAATCATATTGGGAGATGTCCCTATTACTTACCATACATCTCTTGCGTTTTTTGGCAAGTATTTTTAGGGTACATCTTAGTATATTTGTAGCAGAACTTTGGTGTAGTGTGTGGAGTGTGGGGAGTGTGGGGAGTGTGGGGAGTGTGGGGAGTATTAGTATTTTGATGTTTAATCTATGATTTTTTTCAACGCTTTGATAAACATTTTGAAGCTATAGGATTTATTTTTATCTAAGTTGTTGATTTCTAAATATTCTCCAATTTTTCGAGAACCACTGATAGGTTGGTAACTATCGACAAGTTTTTTTAGTTCTTGTTTTGCGGAATTAAGTTGATCAGGATTTCTATATTTTTTATTATTTTGTTTTTTACTCAATTCTCCTGTTTTTAGTTCAAATGCTTTTTCAACAGCAGCTAAGTCTCCTAAAAACCATGATTCTAGTTCATGACAAACAATTCTAATTAAAGTATCAGATCGTCCAGACTTATTAGATAAATTTTTCAGGTGGTTTTTTATTTTTACACAGTTTCCTGAGTCTTGATCTCTCATAATAATAAATCTGCCGGCTGTTTTCCAAGCTTTTAGTTTTCTGGGAATAGACTTTTCTAAGTCTTGTTTCCCTTCATGGGAGATACATTTAAAAGTAACACTTTTAGGAATAACCCGAGGTAATAAAACTTCTAATAGTTCTTTCATGGAACGTTCTTCCAATAAAAAAACTAAGTCATAGTCTTGATTCATTTTGGATCAACACCTCCAAAAAATCCTTGCTTCCATAAATATCCAGGTAAGTCTCCTTCTTGATATAAATTATTCAGTAATTCCTGTTCAGAAGCACGATAAACTTGAGTAATTCCTTCATTTTTTTCTAACCAAAAAATATTATTCAAATCAACTGCATTCAGAAAATCTGGGGAATGAGTGCTAACAAAAACTTGGCCTTCTAAACGGGTATATGCTTCAAATTCTTCCGCTAATTCTTGTAATAATAAAGGATATAATTGATTTTCTGGTTCTTCTACACATAATAGAGGATGTGGATTAGGATCATGTAATAAAACAAGATAAGCAAACATTTTAATCGTTCCATCGGAAACATAACGTGAAACAAAAGGATCACGAAAAGATTCATCTTGAAACTTTAATATTAAACGTCCATCTTCCGTTTCTTTTGCTTCTACTTTAGAAACTCCAGGAACTCTTTGCTTCATTTTGTTGAGTATTTTTTCAAAAATATCTTGATGACTTTCGTAAATATATTGAGCAACTAAAGGTAAGTTATCTCCTGTTGTTGATAAATGTTCTGCATATCCAGCATCTTTACTTCCTCTAGCTGCGCTAATATGAAAGTCAGAAACGTGCCAATTTTCGATTAAAAGTCTAAATGCACTAGCAGCTTTAAAACGTTGAAACTGTCCTAGTCCTTTTATTGCTAGGGTATCTGCTGCATCGAGGGTTTGTTCTTCACGAGTTAATTCTTCTTCAGTTTTATCAAAATCTTCTTCATTTGTAATAGCAAAACCTTTTCCATTTTTAAAGTCTAAAAAATGAAAAGGAGATCCTTGACTACCACGTTTATAACGGAGAATTTCTCTTTTAACTATAGGTCTATTTTTTTCTAAACCTATTTCTAAAACATAAGTAACTAATCTTTCTTTATTCAGAATTTTCATTCTAAACTTAATTTCAAAATAAATTTTTTCTTGTTCATGTCCTCTTGTAATGACTTCTTTAAATCCTCCTCTTCGTTGTAAACTTTGACGAATATTATTTTTAAGAGAATCCCTTAAAAATCCAAAGACATCAAATAGGGTACTTTTACCTGTTCCATTTGCTCCTACAAATACACAAAATTTAGGTATATTATTAATAGTAATATCTTGAAAAGCTTTATAGTTTTTTATAGTTAATGATGTTATTCGCATGATTTTTCTTGTGTTAAGAATACTTTTTTAGTTTAATTTAATCACCAAAGATATTTCAGATAACTTCATTATTTCTAATTTGAATTTTGTTTCTTATTAAATCTATTTCAACCTCAGATAATGGTGACTTTTTGAAAAAGGTGCGCTAAGACAATATTAACGCACCTTAAACCTTACTAAAATTCACCAACTAACGCTTGATTACACCTTTCACAAATAGTAGGATCATCTTTAAATTCTCCTACTTTTGTTGAATAGTTCCAACAGCGATCGCATTTCTCTCCTTCTGCTTTAATAACTCCCACAGAAACTAACTCTGACTCGCTTTGATAGTCTGCTTTTTTAATGTTATCTAAACTATCAACTAATTCCACTTGAGACGCTAAGACAAAATAGCGTAATTCATCCACTTTATTTCCAGTTAAACTATCAGCAGGATTGAATTTTTCTAGCTGTTGTCTTAACTCTTGATCGCTGACATAAAGTAACACTTTTGCATCTAAAGATGAACCGATCGCTTTCTCTTTTCTGGCTAATTCTAGGGCGTTATTAACTTCGTTTCTCATTGCCCTGATTTTCGTCCAGGAAGCCCCTAATTCTGGGTTTTCCCACTGTTTTGACATTTTCACCCATCCTGCCTCAAAAACTGATTTATAAGGGGTTTCATAGGGTAAAAATTGCCAAATATCTTCGGCCATGTGACATAAAACAGGTGCAATCGCTTTAGCTAAATTTTCAATTGCTACTGCTAATACAGTTTGACAACTACGACGACGCATAGACTCAGGATGAGAAATATAGAGTCTATCTTTAGCAATATCTAGATAGAAATTAGATAAATCTACCACACAGAAATTTTGTACAGTTTGGAAGAAACGGAAGAATTGATAGGTATCAAACGCATCGGTTACTTCTGTAAAAACTTCGGTAATGCGATGCAACATATAACGATCTAATTCCGGTAATTCTTCATAAATAACTGTATGTTTCTTCGGATCAAAATCGTGTAAGTTGCCTAATAAAAACCTGGCTGTGTTGCGAATCTTGCGATAGATATCAAATAACTGTTTTAGGATAGTTTTGCCGACACGAATATCTGAAGAATAATCAACTGATGACACCCAAAGTCTGACTAAGTCTGCCCCATAGGGTGGTTCTTGTTTTTGATTTTTTCCTCCGTTAATAATCACATTAGGATCAACAATATTTCCCAATGATTTACTCATCTTATATCCTTTTTCATCTAAGACGAAACCATGAGTTAATACTGTCTTATAAGGTGCAATTCCATTTACTGCAACACTTGTTAACAAACTAGACTGAAACCAACCCCTATGTTGATCACTTCCTTCTAAATAAATGTCAGCAGGATACCGTAATTCTTCTCTTTGCTTTGCCACCGAAGCCCAAGAAGATCCAGAATCAAACCAAACATCCATCGTATCAGTTCCTTTCCGATACTTGTGGGCATCTGCTTTATATTGCTCAGGTAATAATTCTTCTACAGACATCTCCCACCAAGCGTCAGAACCTTTCTCAGCAAAAATTGTTTGAATATATTTAATAGTTTCTTCTGTTAGTAAAGGTTCGTTTTTTTCTTCATTATAAAAAACAGGAATAGGTAAACCCCAACTCCGTTGACGAGAAATACACCAATCTGAGCGATCGCCTACCATAGAGGTAATACGATTTTCTCCTTGAGAGGGAACCCAATTAACTGTTTTAATTGCTCCTAAAGCAGCTTCTCTGAACCCTTCAACCGAAGCAAACCATTGTTCCGTTGCCCGAAAAATAGTCGGTTTTTTTGTTCGCCAATCATAAGGATATTTATGTTGATAGGCTTCCTCTTTTAATAATGATCCCTTTTCTTGCAACTCATTAATAATAACTTCATTGGCATTTTTAAGAACATTTAACCCGGCAAACTGTCCAGCTTCTTCTGTAAAATTACCTTTAGCATCAACAGGAGACAAAACCCCTAAACCATACCGTTGTCCCACCATATAATCTTCTTGTCCATGTCCCGGCGCAGTATGAACTAAACCGGTACCAGACTCAGTAGTAATATAATCACCACCAATAAGAATTTCACTTTCGCGGTCGTATAAAGGATGACGATAAATCGTATGTTCTAAAGCTTTTCCTGAAACCGTTGCTTTTACCATCAACTCCGTTTCAAAAGTAGTTGATAACTTCTCCACTAAATCAGCAGCAACAATCAAATATTGATATTTACACACATCAGAACTCTGTTCTACCACAGCATAGTTGAGAGCAGGATTAAGAGCAACTGCTAAGTTTCCCGGAAGCGTCCAAGGAGTAGTTGTCCAAATAGCAACCCCCAAATTATTTAAGAACGGTTGTAAAATTCCCTCTGTATCTTTTGAAGCTTTAATGATAGGAAAAGCCGCAAAAATACTTCTAGAAGTATGACCTTCAGGATATTCTAACTCTGCCTCAGCTAAAGCAGTTTGAGAACTAGGACTCCAATGAACAGGTTTCAGTCCCCGATAAATATACCCTTTGAGGGCCATTTCCCCAAATACCCCAATTTGCGCTGCTTCGTATTCAGGAGTGAGGGTTAAATAGGGATTTTCCCAGTCTCCCCACACTCCGAACCGTTTAAAACTTTTTGCCTGTTCTTGTTGAGTTTTAAGGGCAAAATCACGGGCTTTACGGCGTAATTTGAGAGGGGTTAAACCTTCCCTCTCTTTAGACTTCATACTTTGTAATACTTTGAGTTCAATAGGCAGTCCATGACAGTCCCAACCAGGAACATAACGGACTTTTTTACCTCGCAGTAGTTTATATTTATTGATAATATCCTTGAGGGTTTTGTTTAAAGCGTGGCCCATGTGTAGGGACCCGTTAGCGTAGGGAGGACCATCGTGGAGTATAAACACCTCTTCTGGGTTTTCTTGGGATAACTTCTCATAAATTTGATTATCCGCCCAAAATTTCTGTAATTCGGGTTCTCGCTTCACAGCATTGGCCCGCATACTAAAATCAGTCTTGGGTAAGTTTACCGTATCTTTGTAGCTTTTGGGTTCTGTCACAGTAGTAAATTAGAAATTATTGTTTCTGTTTACTACTATTTTAGGTGAGTTGGGTAGAGACATTGAACCATACTACAAAGACATCTAAATTGATTTTAGTTATTCTGAATCTGAATCATTAGTCCATGTCATCTTCCTCTGACATTTTGCATAAATTTCTTGTACTAACCTATTTTTTATGGGTTCCATAAGATCATCATTAACAAAGTCAACGGGTAATACACTGCCATTATCCAATAATTTTCCCATTTCTTGATAATAAATTTCTGTCGCTTCTGGATGAGAAAAATATTCTGTTGTCCCAGGTTTAATGTCTGCTCCTTCAGGCATTTCTGGCTCTGGAAGTTGACAAATTCTTTGAGCAATATACTTAATTTGAGAAGCTGTAGGTACTGCTTGAGCCGGTAAAGATAAGATTGTTAATAGGATTAATGAAATAGGTAACCGAAAATACATCTTATTTTTCTCCTTATTTATTCACTGTCTTTAGGAATATTGAATTGATAGTTATTGCTAATTTCATAAGTTCTGAGTGGGCAATTATCATAAGCTTTTTGCACTACTAAATTATATAAATTAGTCTGCTGTTCTTCATTTCTAATATCTTCAACAGTAAGTATTTTATCATAGACCCATTTTCCTCTCGAACGCAGAAAAATACTTTCAAGACTTTCAGAAGAGTCTCTAGGAGCATTACATATTCTTTGAGCAGCTTCCTCGATCTGAGAATCACTAGGAAATGCGCGAACAGGTAAGGGAAATACTATTAATATTACCGAAATTCCCAATACAGACTTAAGTAACATAATTTTTAACTTAACTCAATTCAATTAGTATTTATCTAAAAAATAGATTCGTTCTCTATTTTTTTCATCAGTATGAATACTGGTTTTAAGTTGCAATTTATATCAATCACTAAGTTAAATTACTATCAGTATATTACTAAATTTATAGTCAGATTTTTCTAAAAGATAGTTAAAATTCTGTTGATGGTAAACTATCAATAATAGTAACAGAACGAAAAGACCGGCCTAATTGATATTCGGCATAATTTCTTAATAAATGTTCCACTTTTAACCAAGGAACCGTAAAATTACTATCTAGAATAGTAGCAGGAAAAATTTTGCCTGGATGGGGTAAATATGATTTATTTAAGTGCTGTAATAAGGTCAATTCTGTTGCTTTTAGTCTCTGATTAATAATCGGCATAATAACAGTATTATCACTATTTTTTTCTCTATCTTTAATGCTTAAATTAATCAGTCCACCAGCATCAAAACTAAAACCAACACACCAACTAGGATCATGAAAATTAGGGTTTAATTCTTCTTGGGTAACGCAACAACAATGAACTTGGGGACCGATACCTGCGATCGCTAATAAATGAAACACAGCTTGTGCTAAATATCCGTATAAACTCTCAGCTAAAGACATCTTTTCTAACCTTCGTAAATGCTCGTTTAAGAGTTCATAAACTTCTACTTGAGGTAGATCATCTAAAGCTAAATTTAACACCAATTCTGCTAAATATTGGGCTGCTGCAAGCTTTCCTAAATCTTTACTTAAACCTGGATAAGATTCGAGGGTATTGGCCTGAGTTATTTTATCAAGCGATCGCCCTTTAGCTATTAGTAATTCATTAATAACAAATAATTCTGAACGTCCTCTCAACCGTGATTTTTGTTTTCTCGCCCCTGGTACAATAGCGCGAATTAAACCATATTCAGGGGATAAAAGAGTTACTAAGTGATCGGCTTCTTGAAATGGTATTCCCTTTAAAATAATCCCTGTAGTTTTATAGGTTCGACTCATTTTTTTAGTTATCAGTTATCAGTCATGAACTTTTTATTGATTTTAGTTGGTTTAATTAGAGGATTGTGGTGGGGTTAATGGTATTAAACCCCTACAATATTTATTTTAAATTGGTGATAAACCTAACATTGCTCTTAATGTAAAATAGAGAAAAGAAAAAACACCAATAGTAATACCTGCAACAGCGATCGCACTAACCGGATTTTTAAATAAAGGTTTAATCCAGTTAAAAAAGACGAAAAATACCCCTAAAGTAAAACTAATCAGATAACGGGGGTAACGTGAAACATTTTTAAAGAAATCTCCCATTAATTAACCTCTTTTTTTGTTCATTATTTATTACATTTTAGGCTGTGTTACCATATCAGTGAACCATTCTAGCATAATTTAACCGACTCTAGGGACTATAACAGTCATTTCATTTATCATTTGTTTGGAAGTAGGCTTGAAACCTCTCCCAAACTTCTTTCTCCCTAAAGGGAGAGGCTTGAAACCAAAATGTTCAATGTTCAATATTCAATGTTTGGTCACCGAATAATTCATGAGATATCTTTTTTCTTATTTCCTGTTCCATTATACTCAGACTTAATTCTCACAACTGATTGCTACATTGTCTTTATTAATTACTATTTTTTTTACTCTTAAATTAAGATGAAACATTGTTATTGTATTAACCCTTCTTGTCAACAACCTGATCATCCTGATAATAATAATGCTCAGACTAAATATTGTGTAAGTTGTGGCTCAACTTTACTGTTAAATAATAAGTATCGTGTTAGTCGTTTATTGAGCGATAATAGTGGTTTTGGTGTTATTTATGAAGCTTTTGACGGTTTTAATGGCAAAATATTAAAAGTATTACAAGAAAAATGGAATAATGAACCAAAAGCAGTGGAATTATTTAAACGAGAATACGAGATGTTATTATCATTTGGAGGAGTTTTATTATTATTAGCAGCATATCCTAGTTATATTTTTTGGCGTTATGGTTTTTCAGCAACTAACCCTTTATTACTTGATCGAGATAGTAATGAATTTATTTATAAAACATTTACAGGTCATTCTAACCCAGTTTCTTCAATAGCATATAGTCCAGATGGTAAATATTTAGCTGGTGGAAATGATGACGGAACTATCAATATTTAGTGTGTAGGACAATAAATGTTTTATTAGGTTAGATTATTTAGGGTGTTATTATTGTCTCCGTAGGGGCTTAATAATATTAAGCCCAATGTTATTAAGCCCAATATTAATTATTATTTCTTGATTGTCATTGCGAGGGGGTGAATTAATACTAAAGTTTGATTTGTTTTCATTATTCCCCCGAAGCAATCTCTATTTTTTTTGTTGGGTGGTGTTAAAAATGGTGGGTTACGACGAATTCTTGTCTCTCCTTTATAACCGTGCATTGTAGCCGTCTAACCCACCCTACGCTAACTCTTTCAACAACTTCCGTACGATAGTGCCGGAACGGAGTGAGGAACTTCTAACTTCCGACTTCCGACTTCTGACTTCATTACCTCGCCCCACTTTCCGACTGACCATAAGCTTGCCAAGCCAAGTCCAATAACCCATTAACAATAGCTGCTGCCACCACTGCGCTACCCTTACGACCATTAACCGTAATATGTGGTATCTGGGCATCGTGTAACCTTTCTTTAGCCACATCTGCCCCAATAAAACCGGCAGGAGTACCAATCACCAAAGCCGGTTTAATCTCATCTTCTTCCACTAATTCCACCAACCCAGTTAAGGCGGTTTGGGACTCTCCTACCACAAAAATAGCTTCGGGATAGCGTTTTGCTAAAGTTTGCATCCCCCAAGCAGTCATAGTTTTAGTTTTCTGGGGACGGGTAATAGTTTGGGTGCTACAGTAAACAGGATTGGCAAAGGTGTCCTGAAGATTGGGAACAATACCCACCTGAACCATAGGTACATCAACAACTAGAGTTCGACGGGCCGCCAGCGCAGCAGCCCCTAGTTGCAAAGCCTTCTCTGAAAAACGAAGTAGTGAAAGATATTCAAAGTCAGCCGTTTGATAAATAACGCGCCGAACAATTTCGTACTCGGCGGGGGAGAAAACAGTTTCGCCAATCTCCCTATCAATCATAGCTAGACTTTGAGCATCAGTAAGGTGCCATTCCATAGTTAACAAAAAAAATTATGTGTTTGGATTGGAGGCAGAGGATTGATTTAAAAATGGAGACAGATAAGCCACTAATACCCCTAGTGCAAATCCCATAACATTGCGGAATAAAGGCAACCAATCAGAAGTTCTAGTGACTACTGGACCAATACCAAAGGCAATAAAGAGAATGCCCCATAACGGTGAAATAATCAGAACCCATTGCCAAGCAAACACTTGATCCGATTTACGGGGAATTCCTGCAAAGCCAAAGACCAAACCACCGACAATCGAGGTAATCAAAGTAAGAATCCATTGCTCTCTCGGTAAACCAGGGACAACTCCACAACCTCCCTTGACTAAACACCCTTTAACTGTGCCTAGTGAGTTCATAATAGAGCTATTTTCCCCATTTTCCCGTATATAATACATATTACCAAAACGGGCTTGTAATTCGATCCAGAAAGTTCTTGGTAGTAAGTCATAAACGTCGTCTCCAATACTAAAGGAGAGGAGATTACCCCCACGGGAATCAGCCACTAAGAGGATACTTTTGTCATCTAAACCCCAAAAATTAATCACCGCACGACCGGGGGAGCGATCATATTGGGTTAAAACGCGGATTCTCCATCCGGTTTCCCCTTCAAAGGTTTCTATATCTTTAATTAAGGATTCTTCTACGCTATCGGGGAGAAAATTGGCTAAATCTACCACTGGAGTCACTTTATCTGGCAATAATTCCGGGTTATTGACTGCTAAGGCTGCTGAAGGGGAAGAAACTAAGATGAATAAGCCCAGAATACAGGCTACAAGAGAAGTTAACCAAGACTTTAAACCACGTTTTTGCATAAGATTTTACTAAGGTACCGATTGTCAACAATTAAATAAATATTAATCAATTTTACATTTGTTTACATTGTTTTGGGAATGGTTAAATTATGAAATCTCTTGATTGTCAGACTTTGTGTGCCTTGACTCCTATCGTTATAGCTGTCTGTGGGGCGGTAATTGTAGTGACAGCTATTATTGTTACGCAAACTTTATCAGTAGAAGTGGCCGCTGTTGGTTCAACGGCTTTTACTGCTTCTGCTGGCCTTGCTCAAAATCCTAAACATTAAAATCAGGACATGGGAAATAGCAATGGACAAAAAGGTTTCTGTTGATAATCCTGGATGGGTATCAATAAACAAATAGTCCAAGTGGAGGGTTTTAACCAACCGACGAAAACCATCATTCATCAACTTGACATCGTAGCTGCTGTTTAAAATGCGGGCAATATCATCAGCTTGCACACTCGAATAAATATGTAGGGGTCAACGGTTGTTGACCCCTACAAAAATTTTTATATTAGATGGCGGGAGGCGGATTTGAACCACCGACCTTCGGGTTATGAGCCCGACGAGCTACCAGACTGCTCTATCCCGCGTCGCCTTTATTAGTATAACAACAAGTTACGGAAAATTGCAAGGGGTTTGTCAAAAAAAAATGAGATTCCTTGTACCTGGGAATGACAGTGAGCAGTGAATACGGATAACTGATAACTGATAACTGATATAAAATTTGTTTGATTTGGGTACTTTATGAATGACAGTTAAGTTTCCTAACCTGTATCAGCATGAGCCGTTTTATGAATAGACAAAATCAAAACCTATCTTCTCAGTATCCTTCTATAACCCTGCTTAGAGCCTTGCTGCAAACAAATAAACAACAAGGGTTTACCTTAATTGAATTATTAGTTGTAGTTATTATTATAGGTGTTTTAAGTGCGATCGCTCTACCGCAAACTATGGGTATGATCGGACGTAGTAGAGAGTCAGAAGCAAAAAATTTAATGGGGGCGATAAATCGCGCTCAACAAGCTTATTTTAAGGAAAAAGCTGACTTTGCTACAAGTACTCAGCAGTTAGAGGTTCCTGTGGGTAATGAAAAATATTACACTGTTTTTCTTCATCAACTTAATAGTGTTACGGTTGGAGGTTTACAAGGAGCAAAAGGAAAAGATAATCAAGTAAATGGAACCCGAGACTATATAGCAGGAGTGAGTTATGACTCTATAAATAGGATTTATGACTCAGTGGTTTGTCGTTCCACTGATAAGAACAATCAATATAACATTCTTGGTTTAACAGCAACTAATACTACAACTGGAACCGGGACAGTTACCGGTATAATAGTAGGAACACAAGCGCAATGTGATCCTACTGTGGCATTGGAAGCACTGCGATAATTTTAGAAATAAATGTTATTACCAGTCCAATAAGGTGAACTAATTACTAATAGTAAACTAACATACATTCCCCATAATAAAACAGCAATAAATTGGGAATTGCGTCGAACAATTAAAGTAGAGGTAATACCCCAAGTTAAAGTAACTGTTATCAAAGTTAAAACTAAGAATAAACGATCAGATAATAAAGTGAAATCGAACTCATTTAAAACTAAAGCGAAAGGAAAATCAAAAACAACGAAAAGACTAATAATACTTGCTACGGCTGACAGACTTAATAAAATCATCCACCAAGATTTAGGATAGGAAAGATCATGAGGCAAATAATTACTTTCATGAAGGATCATGCCACTAGCCAAAGCTAAAGCTGGACAAAAAGGCAAAAGATAACTCATAGTATCCAGGGGCAGTATAACAATAATTGCCCCATAACAAGCAGCCCAAACTAGTATTAATTTAGCCCATCCCCAGTTGAGAGATTGCCAAGCAAATCTGAGTCCATAACAGGCAAATATAAGCCAAGGCCAACAATATTTAATAATAGCTAGAGGATAATAGGTTAAGGATACAAAAAAGTCATGTAAACCTCTTTGAAAAGAGTGGAAAAAAATGTCAGTTAAAAAAGCATTTCCATAGACCAACCATTCCATCCAATACCAAGTTAAAGCTGGTAAAATACCCAGAGAAACACCCATCCAAAAATAGATAGAACTTAAAAGTCTGGGGGTATCCCAAGCCAAAAAAACCATTAAGGTAATTGTCAATAAACAAGCAATTAATCCTTGAGTTAAGAATAACCCACTTAAACTTAAACCAAGTGCCAAAGACCAACGAAAATCACGACGGGAACGTAATACACATAATACGGTGAGAATTGACCAAAATAGGACAATTCCATCTAAAGTAGCTAGACGACTGCAACGAACCACCGGAAATAACATCAAGTAAACTAAAGCACTCAATACAGACGGTCGCCAGAGGACAAAAATTTCCCGTGCTACTGCATACAATAAGGGGACAGAAAACGAGGCAAATATCGCTCCCACTAAACGAAGACTTCCAGGGTGTAACTCCCCTTGACCATTGTTTAGGGTCAATAAAAATAGCCCTAAGACGGGATGTTGATGATAGGGTTGACCTTGAAGGGTGGGAAATAGCCAGTCTCCTGATAAAAAGGATGTTTGTGCCATTTCTGTAACCAGTTGGCTGATAATGCGTTCTGAGTCCAAGAGGGGGGAACCATTGAGGTTAGATGTAAATAGAATGAGGGCGATACCTAACAAACCTGCCCAAGAATAAATATTGCGCCAAGTATCGCTATGTGGGTGTAAAGATTGTAAAGGATGCCAAGTAAATGTGTTTGAGTTCATAGGTTTGAGAATTTCTTATCGATCAATTCTAAAGTAGTTAGCATTGAACAGTTACCAGTTTAATGCTAAAAACAGAAGTTTTAAGGCAATTGTCATTTGCATAGATTAAACATTAAAATTACCTGACTTCCCACCCCTCCCACACTACCCACACTCCCCCAACCGAAATATTGAGACATCCCATTGAAAAGTTATCTTAACTATGGCAGTGCTATATTAAGAGACGGATTGATTAATGGCGATCGCCTCATAAAAAAATATGTTTGGTTTTTTGTCTTCTCTCAAGCGTCCTGTTCAAAAAAACTTAAAAAATCTTACTTTAGGAACCCTGGCAGCTATTTTAACTGTGTTGCCTGTCTATGCACAATCAAGACTTGTTTTCATTTATCCTCCCATTAATTTATCTTTGGGAATTGATTCGTTGGAACTGTTTGCTAATGAAGGGGTGATTAATAGGGAATTAGCTTATTATATGAATTTGGCCGGGGTGAATGACGAAGAAAAAGAGGCGTTTCGACAAGCTTTACTGAAAAAAGTGGATCTTAACCCCGTACAAGTGTCTCGTTTCTTCAATAGTCCTATGGGACAAGAACTGTTACACCGAGTTGGTCACTTATTTTCTATTCAAGGGGGACGCAATGGACTGTATCCTATTAGAGGAGCGATGGTTCAAGCTGCTTTTGACGAAGAAGGATTAACTTTACTGAATTTTCTGCGTTATTTGCCGGTTAATATGCAGTTTAACCTGGAAGAAATTCTCAGGGCGGCTAATTATCTAGAACTGTTGGGACAGGGAACTAATGCTATTGTCACGGAAATGAAATCTATCTCTGCTCAAACGAGGGAACGGGAGACTGTCCCCAACTTTAGCAATATCAGAGATATTCGCCAACGGGGAGATTATGGGGTTGCACCTTCCCGTAGAGTGAGATTATTCGATGAGAGTCGCCAACGGGAGTTTGATGTGGTGTTGGTACAACCGCAACGATGGCGAGAAGGCAAAACCCCTGTGGTCGTTTTTTCCCACGGTTTAGCTTCTAGTCCGGAAGATTTTGAAGAGGATGTCGAACAGTTGGCTTCCTATGGTTATGTAGTGGCTTTACCGCAACATCCTGGTAGCGATTTTAATCAGCTTCAAGAAATGTTACAAGGGTTTTCTCGGGAGATTGTTAAAGTCGATGAATATGTTGATCGTCCTTTAGATGTGAGTTATGTAATTGATGAATTAGAAAGACGAAATAGTAGGGAATTTGGAGGACGTTTAGACCTGAATAATGTTGGTGTCATGGGTCATTCTTTTGGGGGATATACTGCTTTGGCTTTAGCAGGAGCAAAGTTAGATTTTGATACATTAGAAGAGATTTGTGGACGGAATTTATGGGGACCAAATTTGTCTTTACTGTTACAATGTCGGGCTTTAGAATTACCTCGCAAAGACTATAATTTTCGAGATGAACGAATTACTTCTGCTTTGGTTATTAATCCTGTTACTAGCGCAGTTTTTGGGGCAACAGGACTTTCTCAAGTAAGTATTCCTGTTTTTTTAGCAGCCGGAAGCAGTGATCCAGCAACGCCAGCAGCAATTGAACAGTTACAAGCTTTTGTTTGGATTAATACGGATGATAAATACTTTGCTTTAGTAGAAGGACAAGCCCATGTTAATTTTTCTAAGTTGGATGCACAAATGAAAGCGGTATTGAATTCTTTACCAGATTTAAGTATTCCTAATCAACAAGTAATTGACACTTATGGTAATGCTTTTTTAGTGGCTTTTGCTGAGGTTTATGTTGCTGAGAATGAGGAGTTTCGTCCTTATTTAACGTCTAGTTATGCCAAGTATATTAGTAGGGAACCTAATCCTCTTCATCTAGTTCAAGATGATGCAGAAATTACTTTTGGTGAGTTATTTAATCGCAAAAAACCTGCTAGAAATCGACCTATTTTCCCCCGTAATATTATTCCTAGTGATGACTAATTTAACCCCTTCTGTCTATTTTATTGGTGCTGGTCCTGGTGATCCAGATTTATTGACTTTAAAGGCATACAAAATTATTACCAAAGCTGATGTTATTTTGTATGCTGATTCTTTGGTTCCGAAGCAAGTTTTACAAGATGTTCGTGATGATTGTGAGTTAATTGCCACAGGAAATAAAACCCTGGAATCTATCATGAGAATAATGATTGATCGGGTTATAAATAATAAATCTGTGGTGCGTCTTCATTCAGGTGATTTAACTTTATATAGTGCGATAAATGAACAAATTTCAATACTTTTGCGAGAAAAGATTGAGTTTAAATTAATACCAGGAATTAGTGCATTTCAGGCAGCAGCAGCGAAAATAGGCACAGAATTGACTATTCCTGATCTAGTTCAGACAATTATTTTAACTCGTGTTAGTGGTAGTGCTTCTCAAGTTCCTGATGCTGAAAAATTAGAAAGTTTGGCAGCACATCAATCTAGTTTGTGTTTATATTTAGCTGCCCGCCATGTTAGAAAATCTCAAGAAAAATTATTGCAATATTATCCTGCTAATACCCCTGTTGCTATTTGTTTCCGTATTGGTTGGCCCGATGAAAAAATACTCATTGTTCCTTTGGAAACAATGGCAGAAGTTACTGAAGAAGAAAACTTAATTAGGACAACTTTATATCTTATTAGTCCTGCTTTAAATACTGAGGAAAATTATCGTTCTCAACTTTATCATCCTCAACATAATCATTTATTTCGACCTCATAACCGATGACGTGATGTTTATATTGTCGAGGTTAACGACCGGTAACCCTTTAAAAAATTGCTATTAATTTGTTAAAGTAAAAGCAAAGAAAATTTTCACCCTATCCATTTAGCATGGAACTTCTTTGTACTCGTCCAGGATGTCCTGATCCTGAAAATTCATTTGCTGATCTTGATGATCCTTCCAAGTTGAAAACTGTACAACAAAAATATTGTACCAGTTGCGGAATGCCTCTTATTTTAGGTGGTCGTTATTTACCGTCTAAGTTGTTAGGAAAAGGGGGGTTTGGTGCGGCATTTTTGGCGAAAGATCGCTTTACCCCTACTATGCGTTCCTGTGTGGTGAAACAGTTTCAACCTGAAGGAAACTTGAATACGCAAGCTTTGGCTACTGCTCAACAATTATTTGAAAGAGAAGCTATTATTTTAGAAGATTTAGGTAGTAAACATCCGCAAATTCCTCGGTTATATGCCTTTTTCCCTTTGATAGTTCCTAATCATATTACTAAGGTAGAAGAACAGTTTTTTTACTTGGTTCAAGAATTTATTGATGGAGAAGATTTAGAAACAGAACTAGGGAAAAATGGGGTTTTTATGGAAAGAAAAATTATAGAAGTTCTCCACGAAATTTTATTGATTTTACAGTTTGTCCATGATAATAATTGTATTCACCGTGATCTTAAACCTTCTAATATTATGCGAGATAAAGAAGGTCGTTTATATTTATTAGATTTTGGTGCGGTTAAACAAGTTACTGCTAGTGCAGGAAACCCTCAAAAAAATTCAACAGGAATTTTTACTGCTGGATTTGCTCCCCCTGAACAAATGCAGGGATCTGCGGTTTATCCAGCAACAGATTTATATGCTTTGGCGACAACTTGTTTGAATTTATTAACAGGAAAATCTCCAAAAGAATTATATGATTCTTATAATAATTGTTGGAATTGGAAACCTGATGTTCCTAATATTAGTGGTGGTTTAGCTAACATATTAGATAGATTATTGTTACCCAGTCCTAGCGATCGCTTTCAAAGTGCATCGGAGGTGTTACAAGCTTTACATTCAGTCCAATCTCAAGGGGTTTATTCTAGTCCTAAAACGTTAATTCAAACTACACCAAATCCCCCTATTTCTTCTGTACCTTCTACCTCTCCACCAACTATTTCTGTTCCTAATCCTATTCCTAATCCTTCTCCTATTATTCCTAGTTCTAAAAAGAATTTTTCTAGTGTAGACTTAATCATTTATTCAGGGTTTAATGGATTTGAAGGGGCGATCCTAGTTTTGCTTTTAAAAAAATTTCTTTTTGCTCCAGGAATTATCATAGGATGTATGATAATTAGTGTTCTTATTTATCTTCAATATCGAGGTGTTTTAGATAAAAAAGATTTATTAATTATTGGAACAATAACAGTATGTGTATTGATGATTTCTTTATTTTTTGGCGGTTTAGCATTGGAATCTATTTTATTTTTATTAATGTCAGGATTATTGGTAGGAGCAGGTTTAATAGCAGTTTTATCACTGTTTAAATTGATTTATAAACTACTTTCTACTATTTTATAATGTTTGAAAAGGATAAAAATTTGATGAACGGTAAAGTATATTTAGTGGGTTCTGGAATCGGAAATATTAATTATTTAACTCTGAAAGCTTATCATCTTTTATCCCAAGCTGAAGTGTTAATATATGATGCTTTGGTTGATAATAATTTGCTTGATTTAGTGCCTGAAAATTGCCTAATGATTAATGTTGGTAAAAGAGGCGGTCAACCCAGTAGCAAACAAAATAAAATTAATTATTTATTGATTAATTACTGTTTACAAGGCAAACAAGTTGTCAGGTTAAAAAGTGGAAATCCTGCAATTTTTGGCCGTATTAATGAAGAAATTAATGCCTTACAAGATGCTAATTGTAACTATGAATTAGTGCCAGGTATTTCCTCAGCTTTAGCTGCTCCCCTATTGACAGGAATACCTTTAACTGATAAAAAAATAAGTAAATGTTTTACTGTTTTGACAGGACATCAACCGGAATTATTAAATTGGCAAGCTTTAGCCAAAATAGATACATTAGTTATTTTAATGGGGACAAGAAATCTTGAGAAAATAGTTAATTATTTAATCAATAACGGGCGATCACCTAATGAACCTATTGCCATTATTCAAAATAGTGGAAGTGAACAAGAAAAAGTTTATCTAGGTACATTAAATACTATAATAGAACAAGTATCAGGACTATCTTTGTCTCCAGCTATTATTGTTATTGGAAACGTCATTAATTTACGCTATATGTCTTCATATTCAACCCTTCCTTTAGCCCAAAAAACAGTATTAATTACCCGTGCAAAAGAACAATCTAGTCAGTTTAGTTTACTCTTACAACAACAGGGTGCAAACACCATAGAAATGCCAGCATTAGAAATTTTTCCCCCGTCGTCTTGGGAAGAATTAGATTTAGCTATTGAAACCTTATCTTCCTTTGATTGGTTAATTTTAACTTCAGCTAATGGGGTTAACTTTTTCTTTCAGAGGTTACGAGAATTAGGTAAAGATATGCGCGTTTTAGGTAATATTAAAATTGCCGTAGTAGGGAAAAAAACTGCCTCTTGTCTACAAAAATATCATCTCACCCCTGATTTTATTCCCCCTAACTTTATTGCCGATCAATTAATTGACCATTTTCCTGAAAATTTAAGCCATCAAAAAATATTATTTCCCCGTGTAGAAACAGGAGGAAGAGAAATCTTAGTCAAAGAATTACAAAAACAAGAAGCTAATATTATTGAAGTTCCTGCCTATCAGTCAGGATGTCCAGAAAAGATTGATGTACAAGCATGGGAAGCTTTACAAAATAAACAAGTTGATATTATTACCTTTGCCAGTTCTAAAACCGTAAAAAACTTTTATCAACTCTTAGAAAGAGCCATCAATACCAACAATAAAACAGATATCTTATCCCTTTTAGATAATATTTGTCTTGCCTCCATTGGACCCCAAACCTCAAAAACTTGTTATGAATTATTAGAAAGAGTTGATCTAGAAGCAAAAGAATATACCTTAGAAGGATTAACTAAAGAAATAGTTAAATATTTTAGTTAATATTGTAGGGGTCAACGGCAGTTAACCCCTATGGAAATGTATCGCTTAATTTCTACATTTTTCCCCTAATCTTCCCTAAAAACTTACCCATTGTTCCCTTATTTTTGGGACTGACATCCCTAAAAACAAGACCTATGCTGAACATAGAGAAAGTATTAGGAGGGAACCAAAAATGTTAACACTTAACCTGAAAAAAACCGGGTTTTCCACGCTAAGTGCATTTTTAGTTGCTATTACCACCACCACATCATTATTACCCTTAACCACCGTTTCCGCTCAACCTTTGCCTAACCCTAACCCCACCACAACAGACACTTATCGGGTTCGTATTCCCCAAGGAACGTTACTCCCTGTTATTTATCCTCAATCACAACAAATTCGTGTTAAACAAGGAGAATATTTACCCCTAGAATTGCAAATATCCAGCAATCTACGGGATAGCAATGGTAGTCTCTTAATTCCTGCTGGTACAAGAATTAGGGGCCAACTCGAACCCACTCGAGAAGGAACTCGGTTTGTAGCACGGGAAATGGTGCTTAATAATCAATGGGTTCCCCTGGATGCTACCTCTCAAGTGGTTTCTCGCACCGAAACCGTAAACGAAGGGGCAACCGTTGCTAATATCTTATCAGGAACCTTTGCTGGTGCTGGTACAGCTACTATTGTGGCAGGAACAACAGGCGATCGCAGAATTGACCCCTTAGAAGTATTAGGGGGTGCGGCCTTAGGAACCCTCTTAGGATGGGGTTTACCGGAAGGTCAAATTATTGGAGGTGGAGAACATCAAGAATTGGTTATCGATCCCAACCGTGATCTTACCTTAACTCTTAATTCCGATCTATCCCTTATTGCCAACTCTTCAAGACAACAACAAATAAGTCCCTATGGTCGCGCTTTTAATGTTAATCGTTAACTCGTTTTTCAGTGTGAGGAGTGTTTTTTTTCATAGCATTTTGGGAACATTAATAATAGTAGAGTTGTCGTTCCCTGAACTTACTTATGAAACCAATTGGATCAATTATATTAGTTTTAGGATTAATTTTTGTTGCTGCTGGGGATAGTTTCTTACCCAAACCCCTAAGTACCGTTAGCAAAAATACCCGTACCTATGTTAATAATATTTTCCTGAGTTTTACTCCAGATACCGATTTTGAGAGACCTAGTAAGCAAAGGGAAGCACAAGTGGACGATTTGGAAGGAAAAGCTCGAGGAAAAAGTGATTGACTTGGAGAAAAACCTAACCACCACAACCAACAGTGAGTTTCTTCTGATGTTTTTCTGGCGATCACATATCTTCTGAGAAATAATACTATTGCGCAACAGTTAGAAACCCGATATTTTTCAGAAGATCAATATATAGCTGAGAAACAAACTCGAAAAACCCTATCCGTTTATACGGTAGGGTTTTCTAGGGATATTAGGATAAAATATCCTGTTTCTTTAACCTTCTTTTAACCAGCTAAACATCGCCCGTAAGTCTTTACCTACTTCCTCGATGGAGTGTTCTGCTTCTTGACGACGCATAGCAGTAAACCCGGGTTTACCGGATTGATTTTCTAAGACAAATTCCCGTGCAAATTGACCGGATTGAATTTCTGAAAGAATTTGTTTCATTTCGGCGCGAGTTTCATCGGTAACGATGCGAGGACCTCTTGTTAAGTCTCCATATTCTGCTGTATTAGAGATACTGTCACGCATTTTTGCTAGTCCACCCTCTACAATCAAATCTACAATTAATTTGACTTCGTGGAGACATTCAAAATAGGCTAATTCTGGCTGATAACCAGCGTTCACTAGAGTTTCAAACCCGGACTTGATCAATGCGGATAAACCACCACAGAGGACCACCTGTTCTCCAAATAAGTCTGTTTCCGTCTCTTCTCTAAAGGTGGTTTCCAGAATACCGGCACGGGTTCCACCGATACCTTTAGCATAGGCCATGGCGCGATCGCGGGCTTGTCCACTGGCATCTTGATAAACGGCGAATAAACAGGGAACGCCCTCCCCTTGTTCGTAGGTACGACGAACTAAATGGCCCGGTCCTTTTGGAGCAACCATAACCACATCTACGGTTTCGGGGGGAACGATCTGACCAAAGTGAATATTAAAGCCATGAGCGAAGGATAATACCTTACCGTCTCTTAAGTTGGGTTCAATTTCTTCTTTGTAAATCGTTTTTTGCACCTCATCCGGTAACAAAATCATGATCCAATCAGCAGCACTAGCAGCTTCGGCCACACTGAGAACTTTTAACCCTGCCTCTTCAGCCTTTTTTCGTGACTTACTACCTGGATACAGCCCCACTACCACATTGATGCCACTATCTTTTAAATTGAGGGCGTGGGCATGACCTTGGGAACCGTAGCCAATGATCGCCACGGTTTTACCTGCCAATAGATCAAGGTTGGCATCTGCGTCGTAATACATCCGAGCCATGAGGCTGTCTCCTAATTTTCTTACAAACTCTCCGTTATATAATGTATAAGCCCTAAGGTGCTAATTTGGGGATTTTGTAATCTTTACTTTTGTTTTTAGCTAGGATTGACCCACATTAGGGTTTGACCGTATTCCACTGGTTCCCCGTTGGTAACAGCTATTTCCATCACCTCTCCAGTGACCTCTGCTTCGATTTCGTTCATCAGCTTCATCGCTTCAATAATACAAACTGTTTGGGTATTACCGACACGATCGCCCACTTCCACAAAGGGGGGTTCATCTGGTGCAGGAGCGCGATAAAAGGTTCCTACCATTGGGGAGGTAATAGCAACCCATTCCTTGTCTGTGGGAGAGGGAACCGGTTCGGGGGGTGGGGTTGGTGTGGCAGGAACAGAAGGGGGTATGACCACTTCTGGGGTAGTTGCTATAGGGGGTTGAGTGGTGGCCGTTTTTGTTACGTCTCGTCGGACTGTTAACTCAAAGGTTTCTGTTTTTAAGCTGACTTCGGCAATATCGGTGTGAGCGATCGCCCCTAATAACTCTCGTAGTTCGTTAAAATTAATTGACACAAATTATCCATCCCATAATCATTGATTGACACTTCCTCTTAGGTTTCTCGGCCTAAATAGGAACCATCACGGGTATCTACTTTGATTTTTTCCCCAATGGAAATAAACAAGGGAACCATTACTTGCGCCCCAGTTTCCACCGTAGCAGGTTTCGTTCCTCCAGTTGCTGTGTCTCCTTTAACTCCCGGATCGGTATCTATTACTTCTAGGAAAACGGAGGTGGGTAGTTGTACCTCTAAGACGGTCTCGTTCCAGAAGAGAACATCAGCTTCCATTTCCTCTTTGATGTAGTTGACCGTTGTTCCCATTTGGTCAGGGTTTAAACGCACTTCTTCATAGGTTTCCATATCCATAAAGACGTATTGTTCTCCATCTTTATAGGTATGTTGCATGGTGCGTTTTTCTAAGTTGGCCTGGGGAACAGTTTCTCCTGCACGGAACGTCTTCTCCACCACGCTTCCGGTTTGAGCATTTTTTAGTTTGGTTCGCACAAAAGCCGAACCTTTACCGGGTTTAACGTGCAGAAATTCAACAACGCGCCACACTGAACCATCTAATTCAATGCTAGTCCCAGTCCGAAAATCGTTACTAGAAATCATGAAAGGGTTTTAGAGCTTATAAATTCCAGATTTATTCTACAAGAGTTTGGAACATTTAACCGTTATTTAGTCACTATATTTAACATCTTTTTGATTATTGTCTTATCTAAGATGATCTGAGAAAAATTGTTGGGTTTTTTCCCAAGCATCGGCGGCCGCTTCTGGGTTATAACGTTCCCCTGATGGGTTGGCAAAAGCGTGATTAGCGTTGGGATAGATATATACGTCAACTTCTTTGTTAAGAGACTGCAAGGCCATTTCAAATTTTTTAACGGTTTCGGGAGATGGCCTTTGATCTAACTCGCCAAAAATCCCTAAAATGGGCATTTCCAGGGCTTTTAGTACCTCTGGATTGGTTTCTAATTCTCCCCCATAGTAGATAACCGCAGCATCCAGGGTTTTAGGGAATAATAAGGCGGTTTGCAAGGATAAACTACCCCCGAAACACCATCCAATAGAAGCGATGGTTGGGACGTTTTTTTCTTGGTCTAAATACTCATAGGCTAAGGTAAGATTTTCTCGCAGGCGATCGCGATTATTTCTGGCTTCGGTGACTAATTCTCTGGCTTTTTCGGGTGTTTCGGCTGCTTCTCCGCCATACATATCTACGGCTAAGGCTGTATAACCCAGTTCTGCTATTTTACGGGTCATGGCTTTGATATTATCGTTGAGTCCCCACCATTCATGGATGACAATAATTCCGGGTAAGGGGCGATCGCTGTTTTGGGGAGAGGCCAAATAACCTGCGATCGCTTCTCTTCCTAAGGTTCCGTAAGTTACCATCTCTGCGCTAACACCATCATTTTCGGTTGGTGCTTGGGTTAAAATATGGGTAGGTATGGGTCGCTCATTTTGATGAACTTGCCACATATAATCTGCATAATTATCTTGAGGAGGTAACTGTGTATCTGTAGCAAACAGATTTGATTGCCACCCAATTATCACTAAAAAGGTTCCTAAAAGCAGTGCAATAAATAAACGCATAGATAACATTGATAAATAACATTTTTAAGTTATCATAACTTTTAAAAAATTGCCTGTACAAATTATTATATTAGTTATCAATTCTCACTTTTTAATTAACATTGACTCAACAAGATACTCATATTCAACAAACTCGTGCTAGTCTTCAACAAGCTTTATCCTGGTATACTAGCGTCCGTCGTCATTGGAATTATCCGCCAAATTTAGAACTTCAAGCTGCTGTAAAACAAGATTTACAAGCGTTAAAATCTTCTTTAGATAAAATAGAAAATAATGTTATTAAAATTGCTACCTTTGGCTTAGTAAGTCGGGGAAAATCTGCTGTTATCAATGCCTTAATGGGTCAAAATATTCTCGAAAGTGGGCCGATTCATGGGGTAACAAAATGGCCTCAATCTGTTCGTTGGACTCCTCCTAGTAGTAAGATTAAAGTTGAGTTTATCGATACTCCTGGATTAGATGAAATTGATGGCAGAGAACGGGAAATTATGTCTCGAAATATTGCCGATGAAGCAGATTTAATTTTATTTGTGATTTCTGAGGATATTACTCGCAGCGAATATGAGGCATTATTAGAGCTAAAAAAAGCCCTAAAACCTATTATTTTAGTCTTTAATAAAATTGATCTCTATCCTGATAAAGATATACAAACGATTTATGAACAATTACAGAAAATTGGACTAAGTTCTAATATTGACGAGAAATTATTGATTGCTGCTGAAGATATTGTTAGGGTGGCAGCTTCTCCTAAACCTATACCTATTTTAGTTAAATATCCTGATGGCAAAACAGCAGAGGAATGGGAAATACCTCCAGCAATAATTGATGAATTGAGAAACAAAATTTTGTTTCTTTTAAATCAAGAGGGAAAATCTTTATTATGTTTAAATGCTTTGCAAAAAGCGAAAAAAGCAGAGGAAAATATTGCTAGAAAAACAGTAGAAAATAGAAAAAAAGAAGCAGAAGAAATTATTTGGAAATATGTTAAATATAAGTCGGTTGCAGTTGCTGTTAACCCTATCGCTTTTCTGGATATTATGGGAGGAAGTGTAACAGATTTAATTTTAATTCGTTCTTTAGCTAGATTATACGGACTACCAATAACTAATCATGAAGCAGGAAAATTATGGCGCAAAATTTTGTTAAGTTCTGGAGGTTTATTATTGGGAGAAATTGCAACAGGTTTAATCTTGGGGTTAGGAAAAACAGCTTTAGCAGTGTCGAGTTTTATAGAAAATCCTGCTATTTTAACGACTTATGGAAGTACAGCTATCATGCAAGGTGGTTTCGCAGCTTATGGGACTTATATTATTGGTAAAGCAGCACAAGAATATTTAGAAAAAGGATGCAGTTGGGGAGATATTGGACCGAGTATGGTCATTAAAAATATTATTAATCAAGTTGATCCTAATACTATTATTTATCGTTTACAAATAGATGATTAAAATTAATGTATTATTATCTATTTTTACTCAATAAATATTATTCAAAAAAACGATCAATTCGTCATTTACTTCAGCGCTTATTTCAGCAATTTCTCTAATTTAGAGTATTATTTAATACTAATATTTTGGTTTATGATCATAAGTATATCAGAAATTAATTCGTTAAAACCTCCTGAAATTATAAAGATAATCAACAACTCAGTTCAAAAATACTGAACTGTTCTATACAGAGAAAAAACGATTTTTTATTATTTTTCATGGACTATTGTTGTTGTATTGAACAATTTTGCAAAGAAATAGTAATAAAGTCTTGTCCCGTAATACGCGATCTCAGTGGTTTTTTATTTTCAGGGTGTAAGTCAATTTTAAGTGAACTAAAATCACGAGGTTTGTTATTATTCTTGCGTTCTTTCTTACGTTCTTCTAAAAAATTTAGTATTCTATTGATAGAAATAATTATATACTTAATAAATCAGAACATAAACTCTCATATTTATACTAGATATTTAAAATAAATTTAGCGATAGTAAAGTAAACAAAAATTCCCAAAATATCCACAACAGTAGTAATAAATGGTGCAGACATCAAAGCAGGATCAAATCCCATTTTCTTGAAAAGAAAGGGTAAAGCTGCACCTGTTGTTGCTGCAATGATTGTAATCGCAATTAAACTAAATCCTACGGTTAAACCTATTTCTAGTTTACCCAATAATAGGAAAATTAAAACAATAACAAAGATAGCTAAAATAATTCCTAATAATCCCCCCGTGATTAACTCTTTAATAATAATAGGAAAAGGTTTCTTATCTCTTAATTCATCTGTGCTTAAACCTCGAATAATAACAGTAGATGATTGTGCGCCAACATTTCCTCCCGCATCAATTAATAATGGAGTA
Source organism: Crocosphaera sp. (assembly GCF_030064895.1). GTDB lineage: Bacteria > Cyanobacteriota > Cyanobacteriia > Cyanobacteriales > Microcystaceae > Crocosphaera. The sequence continues at coordinate 61,432 of NZ_JASJEB010000063.1, forward strand.
AAGAAAGCTAAAGTAACAACTTCTTCTAATACTTCCTCAAAATTACTCATTAAAAAGACAGTCACAGAATTAGTAACTAATAAAATCAGTAACCAAGGAATCCGTTTTTTAGTAACCTTATAAAAGCCTAATTTAAAGTAATTTTCGTCTTCTTCTGCTGCTTCAATAGCACCCATTTTATAAATATCTTCCGTTGCTTCTGCTTCCAAAATATCAATAACATCATCAACAGTAACCACCCCTAATAAATTCTCATCTTGATCAACAATAGGTAAAGCAATTAAATCATATCTTTGAATTAATTTAGCAACCTCTTCTTGATCCGTATTAGTATAAGCATAAATAATATTTGTGGTCATAATTTCTGAAATAATTGTCTCTGGATTAGCGATAATTAAATCTTTTAATGATAATGTCCCCCTCAACTTTTTACTATCATCAGTAACGTAAATATAATAAGCAACTTCGATTTCATTAGCGAGATTTCTAATTTTAGTTTGTGCTTCGGTAACTGTAATATTTTCTTTCACATAAATATATTCAGGAGTCATAATTCTCCCGGCTGTATTGGCAGCATAACCCAACAATAAAGCATTAAATTCCCTTTCTTGTGGGGTTAATTGTGCCACCAAATTTCTCACTAATTGAGGGGGTAACTCATCCAATAACTTAACCCTCTCATCAGGAGACATATTATTAATTATTTCCACCGCTTCTGTGTCTTTAAAATCTTCAATTAGTGATTGCTGAGTTGCTTTATCTAAATATTTATAAACTTCAATCGCTTCCTGTTTCTTTAATAGTCGAAAAGCAATAATTTGCATAGTTTTTGGCAAATCAGCGATCGCCTCAGCAATATCAACAGAAGCAACAGGAATTAATAAAGTTTTCGCAGCTTCATAATTTTTAGCTTCTAAAAATATTAATAATTGCTTGTTAATAACATCTCTTAAATTACTCCTTGACCCTTGAGAAAAATCCACCACTCTATCATTCATAACTTAATTAACGAGAGAAGATAAACAACTCAAAGATTATATCAAATATTCTTTAGAAAAAATACGCCTTGTATTAAGCAATACATCAACGTCATTAGTCAATTGACAACTTGCTAACTATCTTTACTTAATAAATATTCTAGAGATATTTTAGAAATTAAGGGATGGTGAAATCTCAGATAAACTATTATTATGAGAATCAGATTTTTGAATCCTCTTACTGACAGAAGAGTTAACGAAGTCAGAAGTTCCTCACTACATTCCGGCTCTAGCGAACAGAAGTTGTTTTTGAGACAGAGATTTCTGCTCTGTCTCAAAAACGGTTCGCCTTAAAAGGCGGGGCTTCAGACCCAATGATTTTCGGTGAAATGAGTGGCTTTTGATTTCTAACTTTTGACTTGTGAACTATGGAGCGTCAAATATCCGGAAAAGACTCAGAAAGCTATTTTTAGAACAGACTGAGGCACGGATATTTGTAGTAGTGCAGCCGCATTTGCGGAACGAAACCGTAGTGTCTTTTTGGAGATCGCCATTGAAGGCGATCTCCGTCAAACAATATATAGGTTCTGTGTCTAGCAACGGAAAATTTACCGAGCTTAATTCTCAACCTCTTTAACCTAATGTCGGGCAGAATTCCCTTATCCACGCTTAGGTTAGGGATGAATGCCCGACCAGTAAACAAACTGCGAAGCATCCATATTCCAGAATCTTGTGT